>JBOGGH010000081.1:0-7972 GCA_050743905.1 Acidimicrobiales bacterium | reverse complement strand
ATATACGGCCGGATGTGGTGGACAAGCCGGCGCCCACCTTGACCTCCGGTTGCACGAACATCACCCGGGGTCGATTCGCCCACCCCGAGCAGGACCGGGCCATCACCCTGCGCGAGGCGATGTTGCTCCAGAGCTTCCCGAAGCGTTCCACGCTGAGCGGCACGCTCGACGAGATGGCCCTCCAGGTGGGCAACGCCATACCGCCGCTGCTGGCACGGCGTATAGGCGACGCCGTGTTGGAGATGGAGGCGTTGTCGCGCCGACCTCACCGTCGCAGAACGCCGGCGCCGACAGAGACCACGCGCGTCCCGAGTCGTTCGACGGCGGCGAGGAGTCTCGCAAGCTCGTCCACCTGAGGACCGGACAGCTCCACCCCGATCTCGACGTGACGCCCGAGACCGGCGGCGGTCAGGTTCGCCGAGCCGACGTATCCCTCGGTCCTGTCGACGAGCAGAACCTTGGCGTGTGACCCGAGCGTGGAGATTTCGGTGTGCAGTTCCGTCACCGTGAGGTTGCAGCGCGGGGTCCCGAGCGCGTCGTCGACCCGGGGCGTCCACTCCCCGCCGCGGCCGATGCTCGTGAGCACCTTGACCCTCACCCCGCGGCGCATGGCCGCCACGAGCGATCCGCGCAGATGGTGAACCGCGGCCGAATCGACGAACGGCGCCGCCAACGTGATGCACTCGGTGGAGCGGTCGATCAGGCCGAGGAGCACGCCCGCCGTCTGGCGCACCGGGGGCGGGCGCATCAGGAGCCGGATCTCCGGTGGGAGGGTAGCCACCGGCGCCCACGTCGCACGCGGAGGGGCGAGGTCGAACGAGTCGCCGACAAGGTCGAGCGCGGTCCCGACCTCCGCCGCACGCCGTCGGTCCAGTCGACCGGCGGAGTCGACCACCGCCAGGGTGCGCAGATGCCGGAGCCATTCGGCCGGCGAGGCCGACAATCCCGACGCCGCAAGGCACGTCCTGACAACGTCCATGTCGGCCACACCGTCGGCTCCGCACCGTTCCTCCACACGGGACACGAACTGTCTCCATCCCTCGGGCCGATCCGCACACGTCCGAAGTCCGTCGTGGATCGCGCGCAGCGCGACGTTCACGTCTCGTCCAACTCCGGTGACCAGTACCCCACGACCTCGCCACGTGGCGCCCCGAACAGGTCCCATCGGCTGATGAAGCGGTTCCACACCTGACAGGCCGTCTCCGGGAGTTGAAGACACCCGTGGTCCGCGCCCCGGTTCGCCTCCATGCAGTTGGGGTCGTAGATGCACGTGGCGTTCGTGACGGCGCGCTCCACCACCTCGTCGAGGTTCTGTTCGAGCACCGTGCGCAGACCGCCGATGGTGAACTCGCTTCCCCCGTTGGGATGGATGCCGAAGCTCAACTCGTACGGGAACAGGTACTCCGAGAGGCCCGTCTCCGAGTACCCGCTGTCGACCGCCAACGCACGCAACACCTGATGCGCGACCGAGTGGAGCAGCCTGAAAAGGGCGCGAGCGCCGTACTGCGGGTCCCCCGGCGAGGGCTCCTCGTCCGGGTCCCAACTCGGCAGTTGCCCGTCCGCCGGGTCCAAGTGTGCCGCGAACCACCGATGGGGTCCGCCCGCCTCGTCCAGCTCGGCGTGGGTGGCGGCGTGGTTAGCCACCAGCCATCGTGCCACCCGTGCCCGGTCCAGCGCGAACACCAGGGCCTCCGTCTCGGTAGGGCTGGCGTACAGGAGCGTCGTCAACTGTTGACCCCGGCCCGCCCTCCCCTTGTACGCAACCAGATCGGCCTCCCTCGCCCCGAAGCCGCCCCGCGTGTAGCCGATCGCCAGGTACGTGACCGGGAACTCGTTGACGAGTATGCAGCGCCAAGGGTCGAAGCCGGCCGCCGCGAGAACCGGCGTGTAGTTCTCATACCGGCTCGCCCGCGCCGCTCCCGTGGCGCTGCGACACAGCCTCTCCAGGGTGATCTTCGGCAGTGCCAGGACTCGCTCGTACACACCGACCTGCTCCGCCAAAAGACGGCCACGACCGTCCTCTCCGAGCGGATCGAACCCGAGGTCCTTCTCCACGCGGGACCGCAGATCGTCGAGGTCCACCGGAACGAAACGGCGGCGCAGCGCCTGCGCCTGTTCGATCAGGCCAGCGTCCTCCATCGCCTTGATCGAGTCCAGAACCTCCGGTGGAATCTCCGCCCCTCCACCGGAAGTGAGGGAGCGGGCCTCGTCCTCGTTGCACTCCTCCAGCCACCGTGCGAGCGTTCCGACGATGAATCCCGGGGTTTGCGCCATCCGGGCGAAGTCCTCGCGGGGGACGTTCACCAGGGTGCGCCCGTGACCCGAGTAGGCGGATGAGGCCGTGTGCACCTGCGGCGCCATCATCTTGTCGGTCCAGTTGCACCCCGTCCGGTTCGGGCAGAAGGCACGCACCGGAGTGGGCGTGCCGCACTCCAGGCATTCCCACCGGAAGTCTTGGAAACGTGACACCTGGTCGTTCAGCCGGAATCCGGCGGTGTGGTGTCGGGGCAGACACTCCCGCGGTGGCAGCATCGACAGAATCTCGCCGCACGCGTGAACGAACACGTACTGCAGTTGGCGGTTGCCGCGGTCGTTGCCGCATCGCGGGCACGCCGGCGGCCACGGGTCGATCCCCGGGCGGGGATCGGACGCCTCCCACACCTTTCCGCACCTGCCGCCCGCCGCGCAACGGAACACGAGCGGCCACACCCGGGTGTACACCTTGCCGGGAATGACGACCTGATAGTGCTCATGTGCCAGCGGGTCGTCGGTCGGAAACTCCGGGGCACGGTCCGAGCCGGGTTGGGCGGCGCCCGCCTGCCGGCCCTCGAACCGCCAGCGCCCAACGAAGTTCATCGCCTCTTTCACCAGATAGTCGGAGTCGAGCGCAGCCCCCTGGTACGCGTCGTCACGGCCGTACTGGCGCACCTGCGCGACGAATCCTCCCGGATGGTCGAAGGTCTGGTTGGGTCGATAGCGGTACAGGACCTGACCCCGGTTCCGGGACATCTCCTTGGGTGCGAAGTTGCTCACGACCTCTTCCTCTCCTGCAGCACGTAGAACGGAATCCCCTCGGCGATGTCGCGTAGCGAGATCATCGGCGTGTACTCCAACCCGAGGTAATCCCCGGTCCCCCGGTACTGGGGACGACCTCCCAACGAGGCACTCGCCGCCGCACCCGCGGCGCGAATGCTGTCGACGGCGACGTGAACGCGGTCGTCGAGTTCCGGCCGAAGCTCCTCGGCCTCGTCCCGATCGGTCAGATACGCCTCACCGAGCGCCTCCAGCAGTGCCTCCGGCCGGACCGACTCCAAACCGCCCGCGTCGACGCTGCGCAGTGCGCTCTGCATCTGGGTGAGGTCGTGGAGATGCGCCGGGGCGCGGCCCGAGTCCCAGAAGTCTCGGTTGCCCGTTTGCAGAATCTCCGCCATCAGCACCCCGGGCAGCGTCTTGCGGGCGGCGTACGCGCTCCACCGGTTGATGGCCACCGGCTCGACCATCCGGTCCAGGTACTCGTGGAACTTTGCGTGATACCGAAAGTGCGAGCGGTCCCGTTCCCGGATCGGGTTGAAGATCATGAAGACGATCCCGAGGTACCTGCGTCCGACACGTGACGACGCCTGGATGTATTCAGCCATCGACTTCGGCATGCCGTTGAACACCATGACGTTCAGTCGGTCGATGTCGACACCGTGCGAGACCATGCTCGTGGCGATCACGCCCTCCGTCTCGCCGGAACCCGTCAGGTGGTCCAGCGTGATGCGCACGTCGTCGAAGCTCGTGTCACCGCTCAACTCCCTGACGGGCACAGGCCGGAGGTTCTGCAGACGCATGTGTTCGTTAACCTGCGTCTCCATCGACCGGCTGAGCTTGCCGAAGTCGACAAGGCTCGTCACGTACGTGAGCGAGACGCGGTACAGGTCGAGGAGTTGGTCGAAGTCGTCCGACGACATGGCGCCGAGCCCGGAGACGACCGACGGCCCGATGGCCTGGAGGTGCCGTATCTCCTTGTGGAATGCCTGGAGCATGCGCACCAAGGTCTGCTCGGCCGTCGTCCTGTTCGGCTGAACCCCGATGAATCGGCGCATCGGCTCGTCGAGGAGACGCCAGTAGAACGACTCCTCCAGCGACGGGCCGGGGAGCGGGATGACGACCGACCGGAGTCCAAAGAGGTGATCCACCTGCCGGTCCTCGCCCTTGATCGTGGCGGTCGTGGCAACCACCTTCATACGAACACCACGACCGTCCCGACGCGCCCCGGCGCTCAGCCGCCTTTGCGCCACGCCAAGGATTCCCTCGTAGTGCCCGCTGAACGCCCCCAGGTCCTCGTCGACCATGTGCAGCTCGTCGACGATCTCCAGCGACGGACTCGCGTCGTACAGCGGGGTGGACAGGGGCCGGATGGTGTTCTTCGGGTGCCCTTTCGCACGTCTCTCGTGGCACTTCTGTCCCCGACCCAGCCCGTGCAGCGAACACTCGCAGTCCACGTCGCCGAGCAGCGCACCGAACCGGTCGCTCAGTCCGATGTTCGCCAGCTTGTCGAGCGTCCCGACGATGAGGGCCGGCAGGTACCGGTACACCTCGGTGTCGACGACCACGACGGGCAGCACCCGCTCACAGCGGGTGCAGGCGTGTTCGAGGCGCAGCCGGGACGGGTCCGGCGGCAGGACCTCGACCGTCCGCCCGTGACAGTACGGGCACTCGTCGACGACACGAACCTCCCGCCGACGCTCGGCGTCGGTGATCAGTCGGTCCAGCGTCGACTGGTCCCGACTCAACGAGTTCGGCGTGTTGCCCTCGCCCGCGAAAAACCCGAGGGCGAAGGGATCACCGCCCCCACCCCCCACGGCGGCGAGTTCCCCGTCCGCCTCCTGCCTGACCTCCTCGGCGGCGGCGACGAACTCGACCTGGCGCTGGGTCTGCTGCAACGTCAGGAGGCGCAACGGGAAGCGGCACCACGCGGTGATCCCCCGTCCCTTGCCACGCGCCCGGTCATAGAACATGGCGCACCCGGAGAGACCGAGGTATGCTTCGGTCTTGCCGCCCGACGTGGGAAAGAAGAGCACGGTCGCAGCGGCCGTCGGGTCACGGTAGTCGTCGCCCCCCCACAGTCCGGGGGTGAACTCCGACGGATCGTGCTCCCGCCACGTCAGCGCGGAGAGTTGGGAGACGATGAAGACCAACTGGAACAACCGCCAGCCCGGATGCCGCTTTCCGCTCATCTCCCCGAGCCGCACCATCGTGCGGTTGGCCAGCCTGAGCGCCAGCAGCAGACGCCCGTCACGTCTCAACCACGCGATCCCGTCCTCGAACCGGCGAATCTCGGCCTCGAACGCATCCCTGTCGCCCAACTTGCGCTCCGCCAGGTCCTCACGCAGACCGATGGTGGACCAGGCGTCGGACGCCATCCACGTACGCATGTCCCGCGCCAGCCCGTCGAGTAGCGGAAGCGGATCGTCCGCGAGCGCCGAGAACTCCGTGGCGGGATGCTCCTTGGCGACCATGCGGCGCGTCTGACACGCCGGGGCCGCCACCGACCACAGCCTGCGAACGACGCTCCCCGTCGGGTCGGTCTCCGCCGCCAGCCCGCAGTTGTTCGCGTAACCGGGCAACCTCGGGTCGTACCGGTACGCGTCGGGACCGAGGTACATCTCGATCGGCACGATGACGCCGGACTCGGCGCCACACTCCAGACGCACCCGGAACAGAAAGTGGTCGCGGGCGTCGTCGTGGCGTTCGACCGGCTGTCCACGCCGCGTGCTCTTGACCTTGGGATCGTCCGACAGGTTCTCCAGGCTCAACTGCACCCGAAACCGGCCACCGGCGACGGGCCTCGTCAAGGCGGTGATCCGTGCAGCCCACTCCGGGACGACCGGTGTGCCGGGCAGCGCGGCCAGCCAGGCGCCGAAGTCCTCCTCTGTCGCCAACACATCCCCGGGTACGAACCGCTCTGCACGGTCGTCACCGTTGCGCCGGTCGACGTCCGGGTCCGTGGCCGCCGCCGCCTGCGCCGCCACGAACTCGGCGGCGAGTTCTGCGAACCCCACGTGTTGCAAATGGTCCTGCGGGTCGAGCCGCAGTTCCAGCGCACCACTGTCAACCTCAACACGTTGATACGCGGGGGCGAGCCGGTACTCACGCCCGATCCGGTCCGTCGGGTCGTCGTCGCCTCCCCGGTACGCGAGCTGCTCTTCCAGGGTCGGGAAGACCCGGTAGTAACAGGTCACCGTCGCCCGGACCTCGAGAACAGCACGGTCGTCGACGACCTCGAACTCGAATCCCGCCGAACTCGGCGTCTCGCGACCACGTCGCTCCCGGCCGGCGGCGAGGTTGAGGTCCTGCGGCGCCAGGGTCGCCAGGAAGTATCTGGCCGACGGTGGCTCACCCACACACCGATCCCCGTCCCTCTCCCCGGTGGCGTCGAGGATCACGGCGTCGACCAGGTGGTCGGCCATCGCCGACTGCTGTTCCACCGTCGGCTCGAATCGGTCAGTCATCTTCTTCGTCCTCCTCCTCGGATTCCGGCCCGTTCACGGTGCCGATCAACACGTACGGAACGTCACCCGCCGACTCCACGGCCGACACGGTGAGAATGTCCACGGACTCCCGGAAGTCCGCCACGGTGAGTCCGCTGCGCTCGTCGACCACCTCGTCGGCGTCCATCAGTCCCGCCTCGGCCGCCGACCCCACCTTCCTCGCCAGGTCCGACAAGCGCTGACTCAGCCGGACGTGCGCACCGCGCAGCGAGTGAATTGCACGGCACACCTCGTCGTGCCTGTCACGCAGGACGGGGTCGTCCATCACGACCCCCACCCGACGAACATCGTCGTCGTCCTCCGGACCGATGGTCACGCCGATCACCCAGAGCCGGACGGTCTGGTCCTGAACGGTGCACCCCTCCGCCAGCAGAGCATCCGCGAAGGCCGGGTAACTGCCGAACACCCGGTACGCGACACCCAGAGTCCGTCTCCAGTGCGCGACCCAACCCGCCGCCACGGCCAATGCGGGCACCTCGACGGCGACCTCGATCACCTTCGCGAGAAGGTCCTTGCGGCTGTCGCCGTCGAAGAACAGCAGCCGGTCCCCGGGTTTCACCGACGACACCGGATATGCCGGCTCCGGCGCTCCCGTGCCCGGCCGGAACCGCGTGACGGTTCCCGCGACTTCCGCGAGAGTCCACCGACCGTCGTCGAACGTGATCCTCACCGCGCCCACCACCGACGATCCGGAGCGGGCCACGCCTCCACGATCCGCCGCCGCTGGGTCGTCCGATCGGGTCGGTTCCAGGTCGGCCAGCCACCCGTCTCCGCCCCACAGCCCGGGCGGTACGTCGGGCGGGCTTGGGGTGGTGGTGACCCGCACCCCGACGCCGCCCCCCTCGACACGGGTCGGCGCGTCGTCCGAGAGCACAAGCCGCGCGTCCCCGCTCAGCTCCGACCACACGAGGTCCTTGGCGTACGCCCGTCCCGTCCACGCCTCGCGCTCGGCCTGAAGAGCAACGGCCCGACGGATCAAGTCGACCTCGTCGTATCCCCGCGCCACCGATTCCACCGGCCCCTCCGGCGTGTACGCCAGCACCCGGACCGATGTCGCCATCCCCGACCGGTACACCCACCGAGCCCACGTCGGGGCCATGCCCGTGAGGACGGCCACGTCCGCCGGACGTTCCTCGGCCAGCGCCCCGAGCGAGGTGACCCGCACGGCCGCCAACGGCCCCCGCGCCTCCAGGTCGGCCCGATGAAGCCGGGCCATCTCCGCCGTTCGGGCGACCAGCATCACGTCGGCGTGGTCGTCCAGGAGCCCCTGGAGGGTCAGAAGAAGGGCCTCCCTCTTCGGCGGGTTGGCTCCAAGGGCACCGGCGAGATCACGCAACTCCGCCTGCGCCATCGGGAGGTACAGGTCCCGGGTCTCCCCCCGCGTGAGCCGGGCCGCCGCACCGACGGCGTCCAACCTCACCCTGACGGGCACGGTG
>JBOGGH010000080.1:0-8025 GCA_050743905.1 Acidimicrobiales bacterium | reverse complement strand
GGTCGTTCAAGGTGCGGGGGGCGCTGGCCGCCGTCTCGGCCGCCGTGCGCCGCCGGCCGGGGGCGCCGCTGGTGGCCGCCTCGGCCGGCAACCACGGCCTGGGCGTGGCGTTCGCCGCCGACGCGCTCGGGGTGGAGGCCACCGTGGTGGTGGCCGAGACGGCCTCGGTGGCCAAGGTGCGGGCGCTGGAGCGCTTCGCGGTGACGCTGGTGCGCCAGGGCTCGACCTACGACGAGGCCGAGGCGCACGCCCTGCGCCTGGTGGAGGAGAAGGGCGGCTGCTACGTCTCGCCCTACAACGACCCCGACGTCATCGCCGGGCAGGCCACGCTGGGCGCCGAGCTCCTGGCCCAGGTCCCGGGCCTGGCGACCGTGGTGGTGCCGGTGGGCGGCGGCGGGCTGGCGTCCGGCGTTTCCCTGGCCACCGAGGGGTCCGCGGCCCGGATCGTGGGCGTGGAGCCGGAGGCGTCGGCCACGATGGCGGCCGCCCTCGCCGCCGGGCACGCCGTCCACGTGCCCCTCGGCGAGACCATCGCCGACGGGCTGGCCGGCGGCATCGAGGAGGGCTCGGTGACCGTGGGCATCTGTGCCGCCCGCGGGGTCGAGATGCGGACCGTGGACGAGCTGGCACTGCAGTCGGCCGTCCGCTTCCTCGCCTTCGAGGTGGGGGTGGTGGCCGAGGGCGCGGGCGCGGCGGCCGTGGCGGCGGTGCGGTCGGGGGACGTGGAGCCGGGCGCCGGGCCCACCGTGGTCCTCGTCACCGGGCGCAACATCGCCCCGCCCCTGCTGGCGTCGATCCTGGCCGGGTGACTCGAGCCGACGTGCCGGTGCCGCGCGTCACGCATCACACGTCAGACAGATGTGCCTGCGTTCCGCGTGCGTTGAGCGTGGTGGGGAACGCCATGTGGTAGCGCCAACGTTTCCGCCACGGGTACGAAGCTCACCTTGATGTCGAGGCCGCCGCCTGTCCGGGGGTGAGCGGTGAGGGCAGCGTGATGAGCACGAGCGATGGCGGAGACGATGGCGAGGCCGAGACCGTGACCCTCGCTGTTGCGTGTTCGTTGACGGTCGAGCCGTTGGAAGGGCTGGAAGAGCCGATCGATCTCGTGGGGAGGCACCGTCGTTCCGGTGTTGACGACGGAGATCATCGCCCTGCCGCCCCTTACCGCAGTTGAGATCTCGACGCGGCCTCCAGGGACGTTGTGGCGGACGGCGTTGTCGATCAGGTTCCCGACCAAGCTCTCGATCAGGTTCGTGTCCCCGGCTGCGTCGGCCTGGTGCAGTGCGACGTCCAGGCGAACCCCGCGACGTTCAGCCTCGTGGCGGCGGACTGCGAGCAACTTCTCGGTCACCGCGGCCAGATCAACGGTCTCCCATCGTTCGACCTCTCGTTCGCTGCTGGCCAGCGTGAGCAGGGCATCGACAAGACGTTCCTGCTGAGCGCCGATGGTCAGGAGCTCCTCGCAGGTTGCTCGCAACGCTGGCATGGTCACGTTCGGGTCAGCGAGGGCGACCTGGAGCAGGGCCCGCTCTACGGTGAGCGGGGTGCGGAGCTCGTGTGACGCGTTCGCCACGAAGTGGCGCTGGGACTCGAACGATGCTTCGAGCCGGCCGAACAGGTCGTCGAGGGTGTCGCCCAGCTCGACGAACTCGTGGTAGGGGCCGTCCAGGTGGAGTCGTTCGTGCAGGTTGGTGGCAGAGATGTCCTGGGCAGTGGCCACGATCTTTCGGAACGGTCGCAGTACCCGGCCGGCCACCGTCCATCCGAGTAGGGCGCAGATGACGGCCATGACGGCGAGGGCGATGGCAGAGTCCACCAGAACCGGGTGAAGGAGGCCGTTGCCCGCTACATGATACGTCGTCAGATTTGACGGCAAAGCATGAGAAGACCGGCCTCCCTTGGGAGGTGAAGGTGAGTTGATGAGTCCCAGCACGAGGACGTCGACGATGCCGACGAGGGCGACACCCGACGCGAGGAAGAGCCCCCCGTAGAGCAGGGCGAGGCGGGTGCGCAAGGCGTGCCAGCGAGGGATGTGCCATCTGGTGCTTCTCGGGGCTCGGACATCGGAGCGGTCCATCACTGCCCGCCGATCCGGTAGCCGCCCTCACGGACCGTCTCGATGAGCGGCGGGTCACCGAGCTTGGCCCGGAGCCGGCCGACAGTGGACTTGACGGTGTTGGTGAAGGGGTTGGCTGCCTCGTCCCAGACCTGTTCGAGGAGGTCCTCGGCCGAGACCACCGCTCCTTGGCGGGCGAGCAGACATTCGAGGACGGCGAGCTCCTTGGGGGTGAGCGCCAGACGTCTCCCGGCCCGGGCAGCCACCCGAGCGCTCGGATCGAGCGTCACGTCACCGCTTTCGAGGGTCGGGGGGAGCGGTGGCGAGGAACGACGACCGAGGGCGCGCACCCGGGCGATGAGCTCGGAGAAGTCGAACGGCTTGGGCAGGTAGTCGTCGGCACCCAACCCGAGACCTTCCACCCGCTCCCTGACGGTGCTGGCCGCGGTCAGCATCAGCACCCGGCTGGGGGACTGCTCGGCGGCGAGGCGACGGCAGACCTCGTCGCCGTGGGTGCCGGGGAGGTCACGGTCGAGCACCACGACGTCGTAGTGCGTCGTCGCAAGGTGGAAGAGGGCGTCGTCGCCGTCGAGGACCACGTCGACGGCCATGCCCTCTTGGCGCAGGCCCGTCCCGATCGTCCGGGCCAGGACCTCGTGGTCCTCTACGACGAGCACTCTCATGGGCGGAGTGGTGTCCTTCCTGTGTTGACCAGGTGGTCCCGCTCACCTCCGGTCGGCAAGTGGTGCCACTGACGTCCAAGGATGCCAGCTCGCCGGTCACAACCAGGTCACAGCTTCCGTGACCGTGCCGTGACCGGCGATGTCGTACAACCACGCTCGTGAGGACTCTCCAACCCAGAAAGGACGGCGCCATGAACAACGGTACGGCCGATATCGAACGTCGGCCCCACCAGGCGGAGGGCGTGGCGTGAACGTCATCGAGACCCATGCCCTCGGCAAGTCCTACGGCTCGATGCGGGCACTCCACGACTGCACGCTGGCGATCCCCGACCGCCACGTGGTTGCCCTCGTCGGGCCGAACGGTGCCGGCAAGACGACGTTGCTGAACCTCACGGTTGGGCTCGTGCTCCCGAGCACCGGTGAGGTGACGGTGCTCGGCGGACGCCCCGCCGGTTCTCTCGCCGCGCTCGACGGGATCGCCTTCGTGGCCCAGGACGCGCCGCTCTACAAGAACCTCTCGGCGGCCGACCTGCTGCACGAGACGCGCAGTCTCAATCGTCGGTTCGACCAGGACTACGCCGAGTGTCGCCTCGGCGAGCTCGGTATCCCCCTCAAGCAGAAGGCGGGCAAGATGTCCGGTGGCCAGCAGGCCCAGTTGGCACTGACGTTGGCGCTGGCCCGCCGGCCCCGGCTCCTCATGCTCGACGAGCCGATGGCCATGCTCGACCCGATCGCCCGGCACGACTTCATGGCGACGGTGATGATGGCGGCCGCCGAGGACGGCGTCTCGGTAGTGCTCTCGTCACATGTCCTGGCCGAGCTCGAGCGGGTGGCCGACTACCTCGTGCTCGTCTCGCACGGGAGCGTCGAGTTGGTGGGCAAGGTCGAGGACCTTCTGGCGACCCATCGCCTGCTCACCGGCCCAGCTTCTGAAGCCGAGCGCTCTACGCGGCAGTGGCAGGTCGTGCACGAGAGCAGCGCTGGGTCGCTGGCGCGCCTGCTCGTCCGCGACGACGACACCGCCAATTCCGTGCCACCGGGATGGAAGGCGGACGCGGTGACCCTCGAAGAGCTGGCCATGGCGTACCTGCGCGAGCCCGGCGCTGCGCCATTGCCCGGCCCGGGACGTGGATGGGGCGCCGAAGCGTCGGAGGTGACGAAATGACCGCGTTGACCGTGCCCGCCGGTCTTGAGCAGGACGCCCGTCTGCGACCACTGCCCTGGCGGCGCATGGCCTGGGTCACCTGGCGCCACCATCGGGTCGCACTGGCCGGCGTGGTGGCCTTCCTCGGAGCACTGGCGGTGTGGCTCTGGATCACCGGCCTTTCGTTGCACCACGAGTACGCCGCGGCGGTCGCCTGCCGCCCGGTGGGCTCGGCGAACTGCACCAACCTGGCCGTCATCTTTGACAGCACGAACAGCTTTCTCAAAGGTGGTTTCGTCCTCCAGCCGGTGCCCGCGCTGATCGGGGCGTTCGTCGGACCACTGGTTCTGGCCCGTGAGTATGAGACCGGAACCTTCCGCTATGCCTGGACCCAGGCCTTCGGCCGATGGCGCTGGGCCGTCGCCAAGCTGGTGGCGCTCGGGGTCGCCGTGGCCGCCCTGGCCGGAGCGTTCAGCGTGTTGTTGTCCTGGTACTACCAGCCCTATATCGCGGCGCAGCACGCCCCCAACGTTTCGGGGGCGAGCGCGCTCTCCGCCGGGCTGTTCGACCTCCACGGGGTCGCGTTCGCCGCCTGGACGCTCGCCGCCTTCGCCATCGGCGTCCTGGCCGGCGTGCTCATCCGCCGGGTCGTGCCTGCCATCGTCGCCACCCTCGCGGCCTATGCCGCGCTCGCCCTCGTGACGGCGAACGTCCTGCGCCCGCACTACCTGGCGGCGCTCGTCGCGAAAAACATGCACATACCGAGCTCGGCATGGGTCATCAGCGAGTGGTGGACGAAGGGCGGCAAGGTCGTCTTCGGAGCCCGGCCTCCTCTCGGACTGCTCCCACAGCTCTGCCCTGGAACGTTCCATGCATCTGGCAGCGGCGGCATTACCTCTTCAGGCCCAGACGTCAGCCCCACGCAGTGTCTCCTCGAGCACGGCTACACGGAATGGGCCCACTACCAGCCGATCAGCCACTTCTGGCCCCTCCAGTGGATCGAGGGGGGCTGGCTACTCGTGCTGTCTGCGCTGCTTCTCACCGTGACCGTCCTGCTCGTCCGCCGTCGAGCGGTATGAACCGCCGGAGGAGTACGTCAAGAATGCGCGAACGAGGTCATCCCGTCCGTCGAGTCTCACTGATCCTGCTCGTCGTCGTGGCTCTTGGGATTGGACTAGCCAGGGCGGTCATTGCATTGACGCCACCGTCGCCAGCCAGGGGCACGCTGACCGGCACGTTCGAGGCCGTAGGCGGTCCTTCGGGCGCCGGCCCGCGAGCCCTCAGCGGAACCATCACCGCCAAGACGGCGGGTCGGGGGATTCTGGGTTTTCCTGTCGGCGCCAACGGTCGGTTCACGGTCCACTCGGTCGTCGTCGGTACGTACACCGTCTCAGGGCGGAGCCCGCAGTACGAAGCAGGCAGGGCAACCTGCCATGCCACGGAGCCGGTCACGGTGGCCAAAGACGCCACGAGCACGGTCAAGGTCTACTGCCAGGAGAAGTAGATCGACCGTACGTTCGGCACGGGAGTCGCGGTCGACGCATATGCCACCGGCGGCCGCGGGGGCCCGGCACCGACCCCTTACCAGTCCGCCCAGCCCTCGGGGGTGACCGAGCCGGTGATCGTCCTCGGGTCCACCGGCCCCCGGGTCTCCGAGGCGGCGTAGACGGCGAAGCAGAGCTGGAGCACCTTCACCGCGTCGGCCGGCGACATCTCCGCCGGGGTGCCGGCCAGGAGCGAGTCCACGAAGTGGGCGGAGGACCGGGTGAACCCGCTGCCCCAGTCGGCGTCCACCGCCGTGAACTCGGTGGTGGAGCACTCGTTGCCCTTGCCCCGGTAGAGGACGACCGGCGCGAGGTCGAGCATCTCCCCGGTGGCCCTCGTCACCCAGAGGAAGCCCTCGTCGCCCTGGATCTCGAAGAACTCGTCGGCGCCGTAGTAGCGGGACCGCAGCCACATCTGCGGCGCGTACTGGACCTCCATGGTGCCGATGAGGGACGGGTCCTCGTACTCGAAGATGGCGGCGCACGGCTCGAAGAACAGGTCCCGCCGGCGCACGACCGCCTGCACCGAGACGATGTCCTGGTCGAACAGCCACAGCGCCATCGCGTACTTGTGCACCATGTCGTCGAAGAGGTGGCCGCCGGGGCTCCGGGTGTCCAGGCGCCAGCCGTAGCCCTCGGGCCGGAGGTTGGCCTGGAACTCGGAGTCCGTCTGGCCGACCACGGTCTTGATCCGCGCCCCGGTGGGCTGGCCGATCGCGCCCTCGGCGATCAGCTTCTTCGCCAGCTCTAGCGGGGGGTAGTGGACGAAGCACTCGCTGATCCGCAGCGTGCGGCCGGAGGCGTCGGCGGCGCGCTCCATCTCCAGCGCGTCGTCCACCGAGTTGGCCACCGGCTTCTGCACCGACACGTGCTTGCCGGCCGCCAGGGCGTCCAGGACGTGTCGGTGGTGCAGGTGGGTGGGGGTGAGGATCTCCACGGCGTCGATGTCGGGGTCGCCGAGCAACTGGTCCACGTCCGTGTAGACCTTGGACGCGCCCCAGCGGCCCGCCGCCTCCTTGGCCACGCCGGCGTCCACGTCGCACACGGCGAGGACGTCGCACCGGTCGTGCCGGACGTAGCCCGCCACGTTCATGTCGGCGATGTTGCCGGCGCCCAAGACGCCCAGTCGCACCCTGTCCATCGGTTCCCCCAGCGTCGGTGGTCCGTTCCGCCGGGTGACGTTAGTCAGGAGACGGCGGCGCGCGCCTGTCGGCGGCGCGGGGCGCGCCCGCGCCGGGGCGCCGTCCCGGCCACGGCGAGGCTCAGAGCGGCCGGTCCTCCTGGAGCTCCACGGTGTTGCCCGCCGGGTCGGTGAACCAGATCTGCACCACCTCGTCCCGCCATGTGGGACCGGAGGGCTGGCCCGCCCGGAAGTAGGGGATGCCGAGATCCTCGAGCTCGGCCACCGCCGCCCCGATGTCCTCCACGGCCAGGCAGAAGTGGGGCCCGGTGGGGTCGATCCCGGCACCGGCCATCGGCGCGTCCACCAGGTGGACCTGGCCGTCGCCGGCGGCCAGCCAGCGGCCGCCCACGCCGGGGATCTCGGGCCTGGTGGCCGCCGGCATCCCCAGGACCTCGCCGTAGAAGCGGCTGGCCTCGGGCAGCGACCCGGCCACGTTGACCGATGCGTGCAGGATGCGCGTCACCTTCACCGGCGGCTCCTTCCTCGCTCCCGGCCACCCGGCGCACCCGGCGCCCGGCTCACCTGTCCTCCCGCACGCTACCCGGCGTTTGGCCTGCCCCGGGGCCTGCCCGGGTGTAGCGAGCGCTTGGTCGGCAACACCGCTACAATCGTGCACGCCGGCACGAGGTTGCGGACGTTGCACCCCCCGCACGGCCGTGGCCTCGTGCCGGCCTGTGCCGGCCAGGCGTCCCGGCGGCGTCGGGCCGGGCGGTGACACGACCGGACGTCGCAGGAGGTGCCACAGGTGGGCGGTGCACAGGTCCTCGATCGGCGGCAGCTCATCCTCGACCGGGCGGGAGAGCTCTTCGCGCGCAAGGGCGTGGCCCCCACCACCGTGCGGGAGATCGGCGACGCCGTGGGCATCCTCTCGGGCAGCCTCTACCACCACTTCGACTCCAAGGAGGCCATCGCCGAGGAGATCGTCAACGCCTACGTGGACGACCTGCTCGACCGGTACCGGCGGGTGCGTGCCCGGTTCGGGGGTGACCCGGCCCGCTGCCTGGCCGGGCTGATGCGGGCGTCGTTCCAGTCGCTCCACGCCCACCCGGACGCCTGCGCCATCTACCAGAACGACTTCCAGTACCTCTGCTCCCTGCCCGCCTTCGGGGTGACGAAGCGCCGGTGCCGGCAGGTGCAGGACGCGTGGATGGCGGTCCTGTGCGACGGGGCCTCCCGGGGCGTCTTCCGCACCGACATCGACCCGTGGATCTTCGACCACCTCGTCCGGGACGCCATCACGGGTGCCGCCCGCTGGTACCGGCGCGAGGGTCCCTGTGACGCCGAGACGATCGCCGACGCCTACGCCGGCATCCTGCTCGGCGGCTACCTCGCCGCTGCCTGACCCCGCGCCCACCCGCGGCCGCCCGCGCGGTGGAGATCCAGCAGGATTTGCTGGGCCACCAATTCCGCGCCGT
>JBOGGH010000079.1:0-8045 GCA_050743905.1 Acidimicrobiales bacterium | reverse complement strand
CCGTCCGTCCCCGGGCCGTCCGTCCCCCCCCTCCCGCCCGTCCGTAGGTCTCCCGCCGGGTCGCCTCCCGTGCGGCGTCGTCGGTGGTGGCTGGCTGGCCTGGCTGGCTTGTGTGCGGGTCGTTGGCGGCCCGGTTGTGCGCGTTCGGCGTGCTGTTCCGGCCCGTTCCCCTCTCTCCCAGACTTCTGTGGCGTCGCTACGCTGAAGCCAGAGTGCATTCCCATCGATCCGACGAGCGGTGACGGCTCCAGTAGAGGCAGGGACATGAGGAAGGTTATGGTGGCGCCTCATCGCCGATGGACCAGTGCCGAGAGCGTGGTTCGCCTCTCGGGCGCTCGGGGCGGGGCTATGGGGCGCATCCCACGAAGTTGGTCAAAGTAGCACCGCTGTAGTTTGGGGCAGTCGCGAAGGGAGCCGGACAACCTAGGAGCTGTTAGTCCAGCGATGCGAGTAACGTAGCGAGGGCACCAGTCGTCAGGACCGAGGCGGCGTCAGTCCAGGTTCAGAGGTGGAATAGCTACGTTGCCTTCGCCCTGTGCGCCCCTTGTTGTCCCGCCCCTCCGTCGGTCTTAGAATCCTGAACTTCCGATATGAAATTCGAACGCACAAAGCGGTTCCCGGAACAGGTACCGGCACAGTAGGTCCGCTTGGCCTTCGTGTCGGCTCTGCCCCGCTTCGGTTGAAAAGGAGGCCACGATGGATAACCAATTCTCTGGCACCAAGCGAACAAGCTCCAGGCCCAACAAGTCTCGGCGGATCGCCCTTCGTTGGCTGGGCGCGCTCAGTGTGGCTGTTGTGGCTGCTGTGGGGTTCCCGTCGGCCAATGCGACATCTAGTCCATCGGGGACCCCCCAGTCATCACCGCCACCAGCCGTCGCACTAGCCCAAGCGCAGTCCCAGCTCTCTGCCCTGATCGCCACGGCCGATGACCGGGGCCAAGCATTACTCGATGACGCCGTGTCGCAACTTGGTGCCGCCACTCCCCTTAACGGAACCGGCGCCAGTGTTAGCTCGCTGTGGGCTGACTACCAGGATCTCAACCTGCCAGTTCCTCCGCCCTACGGTGAGACGGTCTTCACCTCCACCGAAGCAGCGGCCAGCGATCTGGTGAGCCTCATGTCTGACCCGACTGTGTCGCGGAGCGCCTTGCAGGACGTGGGAGACGCCATTCTCCAAGCTGACCAGACGATCGCCAACGACGTCATGCGTCAGGGCAGTAACCAGCCATCTTGGAACGGGTCCCAGTTCGGCCCCCGTGCTCCGGCACAGATCGCCGCCGATGAGTCCCAGTGGGAGCACAGCTATAAGGACCTGGGCAACGAGATCACTCAGGTCGTGACGAGTGTGCCCCAGTCCACGATCGACCAAGCTGCCGAGTACCTTTTGGAGTCACCGATCGCAGCCCCTACGGCGGCACCTTCACAAGGTACGGGCCCCGAGTTGACTGCCAATGGCAAGCCAGAGTTCTTCTACTTCGGTGCCGAAGGTTGCCCCTACTGCGGGATTGAACGCTGGTCGATGATCGTGGCACTTTCCCAGTTCGGACAGTTCTCGCCTCTGGCCCTCGACGTGTCCTCGACTATTGATGTCTATCCAGGAACTAGTACGCTCACCTTCGACGGCTCCACCTACAGCAGCCCGTATCTCTCCTTCGTCCCGGTCGAGGGCTTCACGAACCAACCTCCTTCGGCTACGGACACGGGCCCCGGGGGTGACTGTTCTTACTCGCCGGGAAAGGGGCCGTGGGGAACACTGCAGGATCTCTCCTCCGACCAACAAGCGCTCATTGCTCAGTACGACCCGAGCTGCAGTTTCCCCTTCCTGGATGTGGCCAATAAGTGGATCACACCCTTTTCTGCATATTCCGACCCACAGGCCATTCAGGGGATGTCCTGGCAGTCGATAGCCGACGCCCTCGCGAACCCGGCCTCTGAAGTGGCCCAGTCCATCGACGGCGCCGCGGTGATCCTGACAGGCGAGATCTGTGAGGTCACAGGCGAGCAGCCATCGACTGTGTGCGACGCCAATGCCGTCCAGCAGTGGCAGACAAGTTTCCCGTGATCCTAGCCCTCCGGATATGGTCACTGCATTGCCTAGTGGATCCTCCGCCAGTCTTCCTGGGAGAACAGTACAGAATACGGAGGCTCGGTAGACGGTCATAGAAGGCGTCCTTGAGTAGGTCTACATTCACGCCCATTGCCCCGAGCCGAGCATGCCATAGGTGATAGCATCGACAGGGCCGTCTGGTGAGACGTACCGCTCCTCTGTCTCCTCAAAGTCCTCTCCGAGCACGGCAGCGAACTCGGCACGCTTCACGTCCGGCGCCGACTCACCACCGGGGACCTGGTCGGCGAGTTCCAGACCGCCCTGGACGCGGTGAGCGCAGCGGACCCGGGTGAGGTCAAGCCTGGCGACGTAGCGGGGCTACACAACGCTGATGGCCCCTGACGCGCGAAACCCGATAGTCCAATCGTCCGGATGGCCATCGGGTCCACTTCCTGAAGCTCAACGCAACAGGCACCATTCGGGATACCACCGGCCCGCTTCCCCGCAAGCACGGAAATCGGAGCCCCGACCAGCCGGGTTTCGGTCAGGCGGTGGATCGGCGTTGGGGCCCGGGTCCGGTAGCACCCATTCGCCGTCGGACACGTCTTGGGGTCGGGTGCAGAGGCAGCCGAGACAGGCACGAGCCACCCGTTCGTCATGGGGGAGTTCTGGAAGCTCATCCTCGTCCAAGAAGTCGCTCATAGCCGTTGATGGTAGGTCGGCAGGGGGCGAGGATGGGCTATACCGGCATGACTGAGGGTCTTGCTCGCCGCGACGAGTTACGAACATTCGCAGACGGTCGTGACCGGACCGTGGGCTGCCGAATGGAAGATCATTCGGCCCGAGGACCGTCTGCCCACTTGACCGTTGTGGCGACAGAGGGCTCGTGGTCACCGGCCGCTTGGTCGATGGCCGACTGGCGCACTCCGAGCCCCGCTCGGACGCGGCGCTGGCGGCGATCCGGTCGAGCAAGGCGCTGAGCACACCGGCACCCGCGCCAGGCTACTCAGTGGCTGCCGCAGTCACAGCTGCAAGCTAGCCACCAGCGACGCCCTGGCGGGGGATCGGCACGTACTGTCGCGCTCGTAGCCGAGAGCCTTGATGACTGAGACCCGCTAGCTGGATGAGCCTGGAACAGGCTCCCCAGTTCGGCCATGGCGGCACTAGCCTTCCGGCACGTGGCCGAACCGATCGGAGAAGTCGTGGAACCGCTGAAGGTGACGCTCAAGCGGGCGAAGGAGACGAAGAACACCGTCCGCTACGAAGAGCCGCCGGGCGGTGACCCGCCGATCATCGGGACGCTCTACATCCAAAAGTGGGCAACCGTCCGGCTTGAGGAGCCGGACACGATCACGGTCACAATCGAAGCCTCGCAGTAAGTCGGGATGAACGCACAAATACCGGCGTGGCATAGGGAAATGGGGAACCCCGCCCGGCGCCAGGTAGCAACACATGTTCCCCTGGCCGAACGGGTCTCCCCCAAGTCGACACGTGCGGCGTCCGCTTCCCGCGGCGGATGTCCGAAGCGCTCGCCTTCGAGCAGCCGATCGCCTCGACGATCTCTGCACGGCCCGACCCGTGCCCAGCTCACCACGCAAACGTGCTGGTCAAACGCTTAAACGCAATGCGCTGGCTTGGAAACCCGTGGTAACGCCTACCGTCTCCACGGCGGTCGACTCCACGACGCCCCAGGCTCGGCCGTGACCGACTCGTCGCTCCTGCCTCTCTCTGCCGCGGTCAAGCCGCGCAGGCGACGCTGAGCGACTCCCCGCCGCGTTGGGCGGGATCGATCAGCAGGGGAGCGGTGGAGCCTTGATCGTTACACGATCCTCCGACCGGGGACGGCGACCACCGGGGTGAGTTGCTCAATGCTCAGCGGATGGGCCCGAAATCTGTCAACTTTCTGAGGGAGGCGGCGCAGCGAGTCGGTACGTGTCCACATGACGAGCTATTAGTGACCCTCGAACAGATCATCGACCTGCTCGAGCATGATGGGTCTCGTCACGATGGCCGACACGCTGACTGGGGGCGGAATGTTGCAGATCCTGTAGGTCATCGGCACACCGCTGGCGAGCGAGGTCATCGACAGCTCGTCTGTCTCGGAGAGTCCCGGCAACCTCACCGAGATCGAGGTGACGGTCTTACAAGCACTCGGCGGGTTGGTGCCGTTTGCGAAGTCCCTGCTCGTGATGATGAAACCCGCGCTGATGGCCGGGTAGCGGGCGAGGGTGGAACGGATCCGCTGCTCGTGGCGGAGGATGATGCGGGCGGGATGCCGGGGGAAGAGGACAGATGGTCTGAGGCTGACCGTGAGACGGGTCAGCCTGCCGGACTTGGTGTGGCCGAAGAACCCGACGCTCGGGACTCCCTCAAGCCAGCACGGTGTCCTGGACGTGTTGGCGATGCCTATACCTGTGAGCCCGGTGCCCGCCGCGGCGCCGGACCCGAAGAAGTTGACCCGCAGATCATGAGCTGAGCATCGACCAAGCGAGGAGGTGGGCACCGTGGTGGTGCTCGTCGAGGTGGTGGTCGTGGTCGTGCTCGGGGCTGCCGTGCTGCTCGTAGCCGCCACGGCGTGGGTGGTCGTCGGAGACACCGACGCTGTCTGCGAGCACGCCGGGAGGGCGAGCGCCAGCACAGCAAGAACGGCGACCAGCCTCAGCCGAGACAAAACCACGGTCGCTCACCTCCCGATGAGTACGACGCCTGTCGCCAGTCTGGCGTTGCGACTCGGCGGTCGGGGGTCGGATTTTTCGGCAGGGGTTGGCGGCGTGCCGGTGAGGGTCGAGCCCGAAGAGGTTCTTTTCGTCGGCGGCTACGACGACCTTGCCCGAGATGACTTCGAGTGAGCGACCGTGGTTTTGTCTCGGCTGAGGCACCTGACGGTCAGGTCCGCCTGCGGGCGCCGCTCACCCACCAGCTCGCCGAGGCCGTCATGCCCCGCTGCGCCGAGCATCTCGGCCCTGTCGCCGGGGGCCTCGCCCGCAGGGTCGCCGCCCATGCCCCCGGCGTCGAAGCTGCCACGCCGCTCACGAACCGGCGGCGCAAGGCGGCCCGGGCCGAGACGAGGGTTCTCCCGGTGGTGGCTGTGAGCGGTGCCACACGGAGCGGCGGGCCTCGTGGGTAGAGCTGCCCCGACTGCGGCGCTCCGGTCCGAGATGCCCGCCACGTCCGATGTCCGGCCTGCATCGAGGGCGACCCCCGCCAAGCACCTGCGCTGCGCCAGTCGAGAGCCAAGGCAATCAGCGCCCGGCGTCGGGCCGAGGCCGGCTGGTCACGGCATCACCCGGCCGGGCCGCTAGATGCGGGCTGGGTGAAGAGCGCGCTGGCGCCGGCACTCGCCGGAGTGAGGCTGAGCGAGATCAGGGCCGCCTGCGGTGTGTCAAAGTCCACGGCCTCGTCCTGGCGTTCCGGGGCCCAGGTGCCAAACCCGATGCACTGGCAGAACCTCGCAGCTCTCGTGGGACTGGAGTACCCGTGAACGCCGCTTCGAGCCGGGATGCTCGTCGGGGCGCTCTTCGGGCCGGCCCTCGTGGCCGAGCTGGGCGGGAGGCTCGCTGTCGGGATATCTTAGGATCTGTCATATCGTAAGCGGCGCACCTAGGGCGATGAGAATCGCCGACCTGGTCCGTCTACACCATGACGGATCCGCCAAGCGAAAGGGGGGTGCATCATGACGGGCCCGACGCCTCCGACGCCTTATGTCCACTTTCCCGGAACCGCTCGCGAAGCCTTGAGTTTCTACGGTGATGTTTTCGGTTGCTCCGTTCAGCTGCACACGTTCGAGGAATTCCATCGGACCGATGGGCCAGCTGAGGCCATTGCGCACGGCGGCCTCATGGACGGTCCGGTCCGGCTCTTTGGCGCTGACGTGGCCGGTGACCAAGCCCCAGTCCGATGCGAAGGGATGATGCTGTCCCTGTTGGGCACCGCTGCGCCCTCGATCCTGAAGGGCTGGTTCTCCAAACTCTCTGTGGGCGGCCGAGTTGTGGATGACTTGCAGATGCGGCCCTGGGGAGAATCTGACGGCCAAGTCATCGATCGCTACGGCCTTCACTGGCTCATCGGGTTTGAGGAGGACGACGACGACTGAGGTCGCGGCAGCCGACGGCCGCGTCCTCGTTAGCCGCCCTGGTGGCGCGCTGAGCCGGCGGTAGGGACGAGGCGAACGCCGGCAACGTCATGCACGTTTAGGGGCACGCTCGCGGAGCCGCTCCGAGAAGTGCCCTCGGAGCGGCTCCCCACAGAGCTCGATGGCGAAGTCGCTATGCCGGTTCATCATCGACTGGGAGGAACACCTCGAGTCACCTGAGGCGGTCGAAGGTCATCACCCAGTTGGTCTCCCAGGACCTTTCGCCGTCGACGGAGAAGGCTTGCTCCCAACGAGCGGAGTGCGCCGTAATCTCCGACCACACATAGCGCACACGGATCGGCTTGGCGTCGTAGGTGTCGTCACCGTAGAACTTGCCGACGCCCTCGGCGAACGAGCCGCTCACTGGTGGTTGGAGGATTCCGTCCCTGCTACTGGCCCAGTAGAGCGACCACTCTTCGCGCACAGGATCGAACAGTCGAAGCGTCAGACCGGCTGATCCCAGGGTGGAGAACGTAATCGAGTCGAAGTTGGCGGCGCCGTCGAAAAGTCTGATGCACGTCGACTCGGCTGGGAACTCGTCCCACTCGTCGCAGCCTCCGAGGAACTGCCGGCGACGGCGGTTGGCGACGGTCCACTCGCCGACCAAGAAGTCGAAGTCGTTCACTCCGAGCCACCCGTCATACCCTCGGGGAAGGTGTCCGCCAGGTAGGCGGCCAGATCCGGGGTGTCAGATTCGAGGACGTGACGGACCCACGCCGAGCGTTCGTGGCCGAATGGGGCAAGCTCCCACACACAGCCGATCCACGGGCGTGCGAGAGGCCCGAAGTGCGTCGGGTCTTCGTCGTCACACCCGAGGTCCGGCACGCCTGCTGCAGCCACTCGGCACTCAATGACGTTTCCCCACACCCAGCTATAGGCGTCGATGAACGCACCCTGCGAGTTTCGGTGAAGGACAGAGAAGCCTGCCGGCGGCGTCTCTTCGTCGGGAGCGGGCAACAGCTCGGCGACGAATTTGTATGCGGCCTCCTCCACCTCCGGTTCGATCTCTTGGCCAACGGAGGCAACGTGGTAACGCTTGAGCTGTCGGCCCGCCACCTCGAGGACCCCCGGCGTGCGTAGAACCTTCTCCACGAATCCCATGGTGGGCACGATACGCCGCTGACCAACGGAACACCCGTCCATACAGTGTCCCGCTTCCGGCGGTATGTGCTAGTCGCGGGCGCCGGCGTGGCCGCGCATTCTGGGACGCGGTTCGGTGCGCAGACACAACAAGCAGATCGCCGAAAGTGAGTGTCAACCGCGGACTGCGGTGGGCGTTGTTTGCGCCGCTCTGCGGTGCTAGCTCGACGACTCGAGATCCCCCTGGCGCGCCTGCAGGTCACCCAGCAGGTCGTCCAGCTTGTCCCAGCTTGCCTGCGCGCCATCGTTTTGTTGGAAGTGATCGCCGAGGTTCTCCGGAGCCTTGAACTCCATGATGTCGGTCATGGTCGTGACGCCGCTCTCCTCGGTCAGGATCGTGGTCTCGACCGCCTCATCGTCCGGCCACCCCTCGAACAGCCAGGTGCAGACGATCCGCGTTGGCCGTTCGATCTCGAGGAAGGTGCCCCGGAATGAGCACTCCTTTCCCCCTGGGGCGTACCATGCGTAGTGGTACTTCCCATCCACACGCAGGTCGATCTCGCAGACGTGGAGCGACACGTCATCGGCGGGGAACCACACGCGGATGTGCTCAGGGTTGGTGAGCGCGTCGAAGACCAGGGCCATCGGCGCGTCGAATTTCCTTTGGGTCGTGACCGTGCGGTCGCTGAACTCGAAAGTCGCCGAGCCGTGTCGGGTCGTCGTCATCTTGCTCCTTGTCGTGGCTGATCTGGCTTTCCTTCGTGACGCTGAAGCTCGATGAGGTAGT
>JBOGGH010000078.1:0-8125 GCA_050743905.1 Acidimicrobiales bacterium | reverse complement strand
CCCCGAGGCCGAGCCGGCCGGAGCGGGCGTCGAGGCGAGCGTGGCCCCCGACGCCGGTGCCGAGGCCGACGCCGGTGCCGAGGCCGACGCCGGTGCCGAGCCGGCCGACGCGGGCGCTGAGGCCGACGCCGGTGCCGAGCCGGCCGATGCGGGCGCCGAGGCCGACCCGGTGGCGGACCTGATCGCCCCACCGGCCGAGCCCGACGACCTGGAGCGCCAGCTCGTTGAGGACGAGGAGATCGAGCGGCGGAGCCGCCACGAGCACCACGAGACGCCGCACTTCCGCAGGGACGCCGACTGACATGCTGATGCCCCGCAAGGTCAAGCACCGCAAGCAGCAGCGCGGTCGCCTCACCGGCGCCGCCAAGGGCGGGACCACCGTCTCCTTCGGCGACTTCGGGATCCAGGCGCTCGAGCCCGGCTGGCTCACCGCCCGCCAGATCGAGGCCGCTCGTATCGCCATGACCCGCCACGTCAAGCGTGGCGGGAAGGTGTGGATCCGCGTCTTCCCGGACCGCCCGGTCACCCAGAAGCCGGCGGAGACCCGGATGGGGTCGGGCAAGGGCAACCCCGAGCACTGGGTGGCGGTGATCCGCCCCGGGCGGGTGCTGTTCGAGCTGGCCGGGGTGGAGCCGGGGCTGGCCCAGGAGGCCATGGACCGCGCCATCCAGAAGCTGCCCATGAAGGCCCGCTTCGTGGTGCGGCCCGGCACCCACGGGCACCCGGAGGTGCAGGTCTGATGGTGCGCGCCGCCGAGCTGGCGACCATGGATCCCGACGAGCTGGTGTCCCGCCTGGACGAGACCCGCAAGGAGCTGTTCAACCTGCGGTTCCAGTTGGCCACCGGGCAGCTCGACAACCCGGCCCGCATGGGCCAGGTGCGCCGGGACGTGGCCCGCATCCTGACCGTCCTGCGGGACCGGGAGATCGAGGAGGCCGAGGGCCTGGCAGGGGTGCCGCCGCCGGCGGTCGCCGTCGCGCCGGGGGGCGGGGAGCCCGGGGACCGGGAGGAGGAGGCCTGATGGCCGACGTGGAGACCAGGCCCGACCGCCGCAAGGTCCGCGAGGGCACCGTGGTGTCCGACGCGATGCAGGCCACCGTGGTGGTGGCGGTGGTGGAGCGCGTCCGCCACCCCCGCTACGGCAAGACCGTCCAGCGCACCAAGCGCCTCTACGTGCACGACGCCGAGGGCTCGGCCAGGGTGGGCGACCGCGTGCGCGTGGTCGAGACCCGGCCGCTCTCCAAGCTCAAGCGGTGGCGCCTGGCCGAGGTGCTGGAGCGTGCCCGATGATCCAGCAGGAGTCCCGCCTGCGCGTGGCGGACAACTCGGGCGCTCGAGAGGTCCTGTGCATCCGGGTCCTCGGCGGCTCGCGCCGCCGCTACGCCAGTATCGGCGACGTGTTCGTGGCCACGGTGAAGGACGCCATCCCGGGCGCGGCGGTGAAGAAGGGCGACGTGGTGCGCTGCGTGGTGGTCCGCACGAAGAAGGAGAAGCGGCGGCCGGACGGCAGCTACATCCGGTTCGACGAGAACGCCGCCGTCCTGATCAACGAGCAGCAGCAGCCCCGGGGCACCCGCATCTTCGGCCCGGTGGGCCGCGAGCTGCGGGACAAGCGGTTCATGCGCATCGTCTCGCTGGCGCCGGAGGTGCTGTGATGCGGATCGTCAAGGGCGACCGGGTGGTGGTCCGGAGCGGCAAGTACAAGGGCCACCGGGCCGAGGTAGTCCACGCGCTGCCGGCCGAGGGGAAGGTGATCCTCGAGGGGGTCAACGTGGCCAAGCGCCACGCCAAGCCCACCCGGAACACCATGCAGGGCGGGATCATCGACAAGTTCATGCCGATGCCGGTCTCCTCGGTGTCCATCCTCTGCAAGTCCTGCGGGGAGCCCACCCGGATCGGGATCCGCTTCGACGACCAGGGGCGCAAGCTGCGCATCTGCCGCAAGTGCGAGGCGGAGCTGTGAGCGCGGTCGCGCCCCCGCGCCTGAAGGACCGTTACCGCACCGAGGTGCGGGACCGGCTGCGCGCCGAGCTGGAGCTGGGCAACGTCATGGAGGTGCCCCGCCTCGAGAAGATCGTGGTCAACATGGGCGTCGGCCGGGCCGCCCAGCAGCAGTCGCTCATCGAGGGGGCCCAGCGCGACCTGGAGACCATCGCCGGCCAGAAGCCGGTGGTCACCCGGGCCCGCCGGTCCATCGCCGGCTTCAAGCTCCGCGAGGGCATGGCCATCGGGGTCAAGGTCACCCTGCGCGGCGACCGGGCCTGGGAGTTCCTCGACCGCCTCATCAGCCTGGCCATCCCCCGCATCCGGGACTTCCGGGGCCTCTCCCCGCGGTCGTTCGACGGCCACGGCAACTACACCTTCGGGGTGACCGAGCAGCTCATCTTCCCCGAGGTCGACTACGACAGCATCGACACCACCCGGGGCATGGACATCACCATCGTCACCACCGCCCGTACCGACGACGAGGGCCGAGCGCTGCTGCGAGCGTTCGGCTTCCCGTTCCGACAGGAGACCCGATAGGCACCATGGCGAAGAAGGCACTCATCCAGAAGCAGCAGCGGACGCCGAAGTTCAAGGTCCGGGCCTATACCCGGTGCCGCCGGTGCGGTCGGCCCAAGGCCGTGTACCGGAAGTTCGGCCTGTGCCGCATCTGTCTTCGGACGATGGTGCACGCCGGGGAGGTGCCGGGCGTGACCAAGGCGAGTTGGTAGGAGGACGGCCATGACCATGACCGACCCCATCGCGGACATGCTGACCCGCATCCGCAACGCGAACTCGGCGCAGTTCGAGACAGTGCGGATGCCCGGGTCCAAGCTCAAGGAGGCCCTGGCGGCGATCCTGGAGCGGGAGGGCTTCATCGCCGGCTACTCGGTGGAGGACAAGCCGGGGAAGCCCGGTTCCGAGCTCTCGATCACCCTCAAGTACTCGACCGACCGCACGCGGACCATCGGCGGGATCCGGCGCGTCTCCAAGCCGGGCCTGCGCATCTACGCCCGGGCCGACCGGATGCCCCGCGTCCTGGGCGGCATCGGGGTGGCCGTGGTGTCCACGAGCCACGGCCTGATGACCGACCGCGAGGCGCGCCAGCGCCACCTGGGCGGGGAGGTGCTCTGCCATGTCTGGTAGCCGCGCCGGAGGGGAGCGCTAGATGTCGCGCATCGGACGATCGCCCATCCCGGTGCCCTCCGGGGTCACCGTGGCCCTGGACGACGGCTCGGTGACCGTCACCGGCCCGCAGGGCTCGCTGGCGCGCCGGCTGCCGCCGGGCATCACCATCGCCCAGGATGGCGACGTGCTGGTGGTGGCGCGGCCGGACGACGAGCGGCGTCACCGCGCCCTGCACGGCCTCACCAGGTCGCTGGTGGCCAACATGGTGACCGGCGTGACCCAGGGCTTCAGCAAGGAGCTGGAGATCGTGGGCGTGGGCTACCGCGCCAACGCCCGCGGCCCGGCCGCCATCGAGCTGACGCTCGGGTTCTCGCACCCGGTGGAGGTGGCGGCGCCCGAGGGGATCACCTTCGAGGTGCCCACCCCGACCCGGGTGGTGGTGAAGGGCATCGACAAGGAGAAGGTGGGGCAGGTGGCCGCCGACATCCGCAAGATCCGCAAGCCCGAGCCCTACAAGGGCAAGGGCGTCCGCTACGCCGGCGAGCGCGTGCTCCGCAAGGCGGGGAAGGCGGCCAAGTGACGGCCGGGACCACCGATCGCCGGCGGGAGCTCCGCCTCCGCCGCCACGCACGGGTCCGGGCCAAGGTCTCGGGGACGCCGGACCGGCCCCGCCTGGCCGTGAGCCGGTCGAACCGGCACATCTCGGCCCAGGTGATCGACGACCTGGCCGGTTGCACCCTGGCGTCGGCCTCCTCGATCGAGCCCGACCTGCGCGCATCGCTGGGCGCCGCCGGCGGGGGTAACGTGACCGGTGCCGAAGCCGTGGGCCGGTTGCTGGCCACCCGGGCGAAGGCCGCCGGGATCTCCCGGGTGGTGTTCGACCGGGGCGGGTTCGCCTACCACGGGCGCGTGGCCGTGCTGGCCGACGCCGCCCGCGACGAGGGACTGGAGCTCTGAGGGCCATGACCGACGTGCAGTACGAGGAGCGCACCATCCGGGTGAACCGGGTGGCCAAGGTGGTGAAGGGCGGCCGCCGGTTCTCCTTCGCCGCCCTGATGGTGGTGGGCGACGGCAACGGCCGCGTGGGCCTGGGCTACGGCAAGGCCAAGGAGGCCGGCCTGGCCGTCCAGAAGGGCATCGAGGAGGCCCGGAAGAACGTGTTCGAGGTGCCGCTGGCGGGCTCCACCATCACCCATCCGGTGGTGGGGGAGAGCGGCGCCGGCCGGGTGCTGCTCAAGCCGGCGGCCCCGGGCACCGGGGTGATCGCCGGCGGCGCGGCGCGCCACATCCTGGAGATGGCCGGCATCCGGGACATCCTGGCGAAGTCGCTCGGGTCGTCCAACGGCATCAACGTGGCCCACGCCACCGTGGCCGGCCTGAAGGCGCTCCGGCGCCCGGACGAGGTGGCGCTGCTGCGGGGCAAGCGCGCGGACGAGGTGGCGCCGGCCGGGGTGCTGCGCGCCTACCGCGAGCGCCGGCGCGAGAACGAGCTCTACGCGGAGGTCCGGTGACCGTGCTGCGGGTGACCCAGGTTCGCTCGGCGATCGGCACCAAGCCGAAGCACCGCGGGACCCTGCGCGCCCTCGGGCTGCGGGGCGTGGGCCGCCGGAACGACCTGCCGGACCGCCCCGAGATCCGGGGCATGCTGGCGCGTGTTCCCCACCTGGTCACGGTGGAGGAGCTGGCCGGGACGACGGACGAGGGGGGGACGGCGTGAAGCTCCACGAGCTCGCACCGCCGCCGGGCGCCACCAGGCCGAGGCGCAGGGTGGGCCGCGGCATCGGCGGCAAGGGGGGCAAGACCGCCGGCCGCGGCACCAAGGGCCAGGGGGCCAGGGACACCGTCCCGGTGGGCTTCGAGGGCGGCCAGCTCCCCCTGATGCAGCGCATCCCCAAGCTGCGCGGCTTCACCAACCCGTTCCGGGTGGCCTACACCCCGGTCAACCTGGACGCCCTCGCCGGGCTGGGCACCGACGAGATCACCCCCGCCACCATGGTGGAGGGGGGCCTGGCGCGACCGCGCGCCCTGGTCAAGGTGCTCGGGCGGGGGCAGGTGGACCGGCCCCTGCGGGTCTCGGCCCACGCCTTCTCGGCCTCGGCCGAGGCGGCCATCACCGGCGCCGGCGGCAGCGTGGAGCGCGTCCCGCTGCCGTTCGGCCACGGGCGACCTCCCGCCAAGGGCAACGCGCTCACGAACCGGTAGCCACCATGCTCTCGCGGCTGGGGAACATCTTCCGGGTACCCGACCTCCGGAACAAGGTCGTCTTCACCCTGTTCGTGATCGTCCTGTACCAGGTCGGGGCGAACGTGCCGGTGCCGGGGGTGAGCTGGGCCCAGCTCCAGACACTGCAGCACAAGGCCGGCTCGGCCGGGGTGCTCGGGTTCCTGAACCTGTTCTCCGGCGGGGCCCTGGTCCGGCTGGCCGTCTTCGGCCTGGGCATCATGCCCTACATCACCAGCTCGATCATCATCCAGCTCCTGTCCACGGTGATCCCGAAGCTGGAGGAGTGGCGGGACCAGGGAGCGGTCGGCCAGAAGAAGATCACCCAGACCACGCGCTACCTCACCGTGGCGCTCGCCCTGATGCAGTCGACCGGCCTGATCTACGCCTTCCACGGCCACGACTCGGCCCTGCTCGGCACCACGATCACACTGATCCCCAAGTTCTCGGTGCAGCTCGCCGCCTTCATGGTGCTCATCCTCACCGCCGGCACCGCCATGGTCATGTGGCTGGCCGAGCTGATCACCCAGCGCGGCATCGGCCAGGGCATGTCGATCCTCATCTTCGCCAACGTGGTGGCCACCATCCCCTCGGGCGGCAAGGGGGTCTACGAGGAGGGCGGTGCCCTCAAGTTCACGGTGATGCTGGTGGTCTCCCTCCTGCTGCTGGTGGCCATCGTCTTCATGACACAGGGGCAGCGCCGGATCCCGGTGACGTTCGCCAAGCGGGTCGTGGGCCGGCGGATGTACGGCGGGCAGAGCACGTACATCCCGCTGAAGGTGAACCAGTCCGGCGTCATCCCGATCATCTTCGCCAGCTCGGTGCTGTACATCCCGGTGCTGCTGTCCAACGTCATCCCGTGGCACTCGTTCCAGAGCTTCGTCAAGAACAACATCCAGCCGACCAGCCTGATCTACATCGTCATCTACTTCCTCCTGATCCTGGCCTTCACGTTCTTCTACGTGTACGTGGCGTTCGACCCCCACCAGCAGGCCGACATCATCAGGAAGCAGGGCGGCTTCGTGCCCGGCATCAGGCCGGGGCCGCCCACCGAGCGGTACTTCGCCCACATCCTGAACCGGATCACCGTGCCCGGGGCGTTGTTCCTGGCCTCGGTGGCGGTGATCCCCTCCATCCTGATGGCGCTGTGGACACTGAACCGCTTCCCCTTCTACGGCGTGACCCTGCTGATCTCGGTCGGGGTCGCCATCACAACGATGCGGCAGATCGACAGCCAGCTCATGATGCGCAATTACGAGGGCTTCCTCAAGTAGGGCCTGGGTGGTACCCGGGGTCAGGCTCGTGGTCCTCGGCAAGCAGGGGGCCGGCAAGGGGACGCAGTGCGTGCGCCTGTCGCACCATTACGTGGTCCCCCACGTCTCCACCGGCGACATGCTCCGGGGCGAGGTGAAGTCCCGGACGGCCCTCGGGGTGCGGGCCAAGGAGCTGATGGACCGGGGCGAGCTGGTCTCCGACGAGCTGATCATGGAGATGGTGGGCCGGCGGCTGACCGAGCGGGACACGCGGGCCCGCGGCTTCATCCTCGACGGCTGCCCCAGGACCACCGCCCAGGCCGAGGCGCTGGCCGACGTGCTGGAGCCGGACCACCTCGACCTGGTGATCGACCTGGCCCTGCCCACGGCCCAGGCCCTCAGGCGGCTGGCCTCCCGCCGGGTGTGCGTGGACTGCGGGGCCAACTACTCGGTCCAGAGCCCCCCGCTCTCCAACTGGACCTGCGACGTCTGCGGCGGCGAGGTGGTGCAGCGAGAGGACGACACCGAGGAGGCCATCTCCCGGCGCCTCGAGCTCTACGAGCGCCAGACCGCCCCGCTCGTGGAGTGGTACACCAAGCACGGCCTCTTGGTCACCGTGAACGGCACCGGCGCCCCGGACGCCGTCACCCGGCGGTGCGTGCGGGCCATCGACCAGCGGAGGGAGGGCCGGCGCCGGGCGCCGGGGCCGGCGTGAGGCGCAACGCCCAGGAGCTGGACCGCATGCGCCGGGCCGGTCGGGTGGTGGCCGAGATGCACGAGGCCACCCGGGCGGCCATCCGGCCGGGCGTGACCACCCGCCAGATCGACGCCGCAGCCCGCGAGGTGCTCGAGCGCCGGCACGCCACCTCCAACTTCCTCGGCTACCACGGCTTCCCGGCGGTGGTCTGCACCTCGCCCAACGAGATGATCGTGCACGGGATCCCCGGCGACCGGCGGCTGGAGGAGGGTGACATCCTGTCCGTGGACTGCGGGGCGATCGTGGAGGGCTACCACGGCGACGCCGCCTACACGGCGCCGGTGGGGGAGGTCTCCCGGGAGGCCGCCCTCCTCATGGAGGTGACCGAGCGGAGCCTCTGGGCGGGGATCGAGCAGCTCCGGCCGGGCAACCGCCTCCACGAGGTGGGCCGGGCGGTCCAGGACGTGGCCGAGGCGGCGGGCTTCTCGGTGGTGCGCGAGTACGTGGGGCACGCCATCGGGACCGCCATGCACGAGCAGCCCCAGGTCCCCAACTACTGGCCGGGGAGCCCGGGGGCCACGCTGAAGACCGGGATGGTGTTCGCCGTGGAGCCCATGGTCAACGCCGGCGGGCCCGAGACGGTCCTGCTGGACGACGGCTGGGGCGTGGTCACCGCCGACGGCCGGCTCTCGGCCCACTTCGAGCACACCATCGCCGTCACCGAGGACGGGCCCGAGGTGTTCACCGTGCCCTGAGGCGGCCCCCCGGCGGCCCCGCGCCCACCCCGTGGCGGCCCCGAGCCCACCCTGTGGCGGCCCTGTGGCGGCCCTGTGGCGGCCGGGGC
>JBOGGH010000077.1:0-8157 GCA_050743905.1 Acidimicrobiales bacterium | reverse complement strand
GCCCGTGGGTGGGGCCCATCCGGGCGTCGCAGCCCCCGGTGGCGGCAGTGCCCACGGTGGGGGGCCGCCGTGGGGCGGTGGCGGCGGGGCGGGCAGCGAGGTGGGCGGGTACCACCTCCCGTCGCTGGCGAGCCACCACCCGGGGCCCCCGCTCACCTCCGCCATGGTCGCGCTCCCTGGCTCGTCACGTCCGGCTCGTCCGGGCCGCGGCAGCCTACCGAGCCGTGTCCGGGGCCGGGGGTCGCCGGGTGGGCCTGCGCGGCCCTCGCCCTACGGCCGGGCGAGCATCTCGAAGATGCGCGTCCGGGCCTCGGGGACGCCGGGGTACGGGTCCTCGCGCCAGAACCGCATGCCGATCTTCTCCATCACCCGGCCCGAGGCCGGGTTGTCCGAGTGGTAGCGGGCGATCACCCGGGGGAGCTCCAGCGGTCCGAAGGCGAAGGCCAGGGCCTCGCGCGCGCCCTCGGTAGCCAGGCCCTGCCCCCAGTGCCGGCGCGCGATGAACCACCCCAGCTCGCTGGAGGGCATGATCTCCGGCGGTGTCCAGACCTTCGTGACGCCGAGCCAGCCCACGAAGGCGCCCGTGGCCCGCAGCTCCACGCCCCAGAAGCCGTAGCCCTCGAGGCCCCACATGTCGGCGTGCCACTGGAGCCACGTCCGGCTCTCGTCGGGCGTGTAGACGTGCCCGTCCTCGAAGTAGCGCATCATCTGCGGGTCCTGCTGGAGGGGGAGGAGGTCGTCGACGTCCGCCATGGTGAGCGGGCGGAGGCGGAGGTGCTCGGTGTCGATCTGCACGGCACCCGTCTACCACTCCCGCGGCGCGGGGGTGGCGCTCCTCCGTTCCGTCGGGAAGGCCGGCGCAGACGGGACCGGGCCGAGACCCTCGCCGTCCCGGTGGTTGGGACCGGCACCGATCGGGGAGTCCGAGTACGTCAGCTCGCATCCGGGCTGGGTCCCGGGGTTGTCGTTGAGCGGGCTCTGGGAATGCCGAGCCGGTTCAGGAACCAGCTCGGGACGTTCCCCACTGCGCCTCATGGACCCTGGTCCCTCTCGCCCTCCGTTTGCAGCGGGGTGCTCGCGGCACGATGCTCTCGCCGCTGCTCTATGGAGCTTCTTCCGAGAGGGGTACGACGACGTTGGCCACGAAGCCGTTGCAGACGGCGGCGATCCGTTCCGGGGGTACGGCGAGCTCCAGGGCGGCCACGGCCATGGTGACGCCGGTGCTGGCAGACCGCCCGAAAAGGTCGACGAGGTAGCGCAGCCCGGCTCGGGTGACCTGTCCGGCGACCGGGTCGACGGTGAGCTGGTTGAGGGTGGCGGTGATGTGCGCGGCATCGGCGGTCTGCATGAGCCGGAAGACGTCGGCGGCGTCCTTGTTGCTGAGCCGCGTGGGACGACCGGTCCGGACCCGGTCGCGCAGCTTGTGCGCCTTGGCCACGAGGAGGGCGCCGGCGCCGGCCACCCCGACGACGGCTCGCCGGTGGTCGCCGGGCTCGAGGGCTTCGATCGTGAGTGGCTCGCGGTCGACCAGGGCGGCTTCAAGGCCGACCGCACGGCGGGCAGCCTGGTTCCCGTGGAACCCGAGGCGGGCGCCTCGCCGACCGGGGCGTACGGCGACGGCTTCGGGGACGGTGAGGTCGACGGGGATCAGGTAGTCCCGTCCGTCGACGGCGGTGGACCGTTCCCACACCCCCGGTTCGGGGTGGCCACCGTCGTGGCGGTGGAGGGCGAAGCCGGCGGTCTCCATGGCGTCGCCGAGGCGGGGATCGTCGCCGAGCCGGGTGGGGTCGAGGGCGAGGTCAGCATCGGTGGTGAACGGTGCGACGGCCAGGTCGGCCGAGCCGGTACGGAGGTAGACGGCCTGGGCGCCGGCGACGATGACGGCCGATCGGTGCGGCCGGAGCGCAACGAGGGCATCGAGCAGCACCCGCCGGGCAGCGACGTACTCGGGGTCGTAGAGCTGGTCGATCATGGGAGGTCGCTGAGGGACGGGACCCGCCATGCGCGTTCGTTGTCGTGCATCCACCGGACGACGGCCTCCCCTTCGGCCGGCATCCGGCCGGTCCCGGTGAGGCAGTCGACGGCGAGCTGGGACGGCCCGACGGTGGGGACCGGTGCGCCGGCAAGGGGACGTTCCCACACCACGGGGTCGTAGGGACGAAGGAGGGCGACGTCGGCCCCATGGTCGGCGGGGAGGAGGTTGAGGGCCCGCGCGAGCCCGTCGGGGTCGTCGGCGTAGAGGAGGAGAAGGGAAGGGGCGGCGACCGGGGCGAGGGTGACGGCGGCGAACGACCCGGTGAGCGACCAGCGAAGGGCACCGGACTCCTGCACCAGGTCATCGAGGGCCCGGCGGGCGCCGTTGGGTGCGACGAAGGAGCGGGCCTTGTTGGCCTTGAGGACGTCGTAGCTCTGGGCCCAGCGGGCGATGAGGGAGACAGGGTCGGCGCCGGTGACCTCGCCCCGGGGGCCGCGGTCGATGAGGGCCTGGGCGTCGAGGGCGCCGAGGAGCTGGGACACCCAACCGGGATTGAGGCCGGTGGCGGAAGCGAGGTCCCGCACGCCGTAGGGGGGCGCGACGTCGCAGAGGAACCGGATCAGCCGGCCGCTGCGGGCGCCGCGGAGGCCGACGGTTCCCCGCTGCCGGGGTACGGGGTTGGTCCGGTCACCCTCGGTCAGGATGAAGACCGCCGAGTAGGGGGCGGAGATGCGGGCGTTGCCGGTGAGGTCGAGATAGCTCCACCCGGCCTCGGTCAGCAGGTCGCGGCTTCGAGGTGAGATCCACGGGGCGACGAGGAGGAGGTTCACCTGCGAGAAGGTACGAAGCCTTTGTGAGAGCTGGTCGGCCGTCACCCGTTGGACCTCCCTCGGCGACGAGGTGGGTCGGATCTCGGGAAGGAACGTCGTGGCTGCCCCCCCAGGGGCCTGCAGGACAAGCTGGTCGTCCGACCCCCGCGCCGTGCTGACTCGCTGGATCTCCAAGGTCCAGTCGTTTGGGAGGACGGCACCGAGCACGGCCACGGCCTGTTCGAGAAGTGATTCCTTGTTTGTCGAGGGGCTGCTCACCACAGCATCAATCGTACCACTTCGTTTGCTATAACAAAGAGTTTGTGATGTACGCAAACAAGTAGATAGAGCAAATCCCAGGTCATCGGGGCCACCCGAAGGTCCACGGTTGACCAACGACGTCGACTGCTCGGCCTACGGCAGACTCAGGCCGGACGGAGATGCCGTCGAAGAGCTCGACCTCTGGCTGGCGGCGCGCCGGCGAGTGCGTCGGGCGCGTCTGGTGGGTTGTGACGTTCGACCGTTTCGGCCGGAGAGACCACGCAATGGGGCACGTTCGTCGCGTGAGCAGAGCTGCAGGCGAGTCTCGACGGCAGGAGGGCCGTCGAAGTTCGGGCGTTCTCGGTGGTCGGGACCGGCGTCGATCCGGTGACCTCGCGCTTTTCAGGCGCGCGCTCTGCCAACTGAGCTACCCGACCCTGCGGGCCAGGCTACCGGAGCACTCGCTCCGGGCCTGGTGGCGGACCTGACGGGATTTGAACCCGCGACCTCCGGCTTGACAGGCCGGCGTGCACTCCTAGCTGCACCACAGGTCCTCGGTGGGCTGTCACCGCCCAACCTCCCGGCCCGGCGGGCCACGCCCGGCTCGACGACCCGGGAGGGTGAAGTCCCACTATAGGCCAGGCTTCCCCACCCCGAGCCTGGGTCCCCGCCGGGGTCCACCACTCGGCGGGGCGCACGGACCACCATGGGCTCGTGGCGTTGCTGGCTCACTACTCCACCAGGGCCCTCCGCCCGTGGGAGGCCGGAGAGCCTGTCTTCGTCGGCACCCCACTGCTTGCGCAGGAGCACGGCGTCTGCCCGGCCTGCACGACATCGGTCGTCGTAGGCGACCGCGTGGCCCGGGTCGCCGTCGCCGGGCGGTGGTGGGTGGTCCACGAGGAGTGCGCTGCCCCGGTCACCGTCGGCTGACGCCGGCGCCGCGTGGCGAGAGGCTCACGGTCGACCGGAAGCGGGCCGGGTGCCCCCAACGGGATTCGAACCCGTGTTACCGCCTTGAAAGGGCGGCGTCCTGGGCCACTGGACGATGGGGGCGGTGCCGGCATGGGCGCCCCGCGCCCCGAACGCCGGAGGACCGTTCCCCCGGCACGCTATCAGCCGACCGTGGCGCCCCCGGTCGCCGCACGGGAGGGCGCGGGCGCCGGGCGGGCGCCGTCACGTGGGGCCCGTTCCCCGTGCTCAGCGGCCCCCACGGCTGCAGTGGCCGCGGTCGCGACGGCGGCCGGCACCGGGACGAACGCCGGCTCGGGCGGGTGGTAGGTGAGGGCGAGCACGAACTGGGTCACCCCGATCACCAGCACCGTGGCCCCGGCCACGTGCAGCTCCACCAGCAGCGCCGGCAGGTGGGAGAAGTACTGGGCGTAGCCGATGCCGGCCTGGAGGAACAGCACCACCACCAGGATGCGCCCGGCCCGCCGTACGCGTTCGGGCACGTCCATAGCGTGCAGGGCCACGGCCAGCGCCAGGGCGAAGCCCACCAGGAACAGGGCCATGGTGGCGTGCAGCTCGGCCAGCGTCCGCAGGGAGACCGGGATCCGCTTGGCCCGCACCTGGCCCTGCGACGACCCGGCGTCAGGGCTGGCGCCGGTGGTGGCGGAGCCGGCGGCCAGCACCAGCGTGAGCAGCAGCACCATCAACCGGCTCATGAGCCGCACCGGCCGGGGGACCAGCAGGCGGCCCGACCCCGGCGAGTAGACGCGTGTGGCCCGGTGCAGCAGCACCACGGCATCGACGACCAGCGGCATCGACGCCAGGAAGTGCACCATGACCACGTAGGGGTTGAGCTTGGTGTAGATCACGATCCCGCCCATCACCGCCTGGAGCAGGACACCGGCCACGAGGCCCAGCGAGAGCCAGACCAGGTCCCGCCGGAACGGTCGTCGCCGGAGCGAGGCGAGCACGGTGACCACCACCACCACCGTGAGGAGCACGGTGACCATGCGGTTGCCGAACTCCACGAGCGAGTGGTACTGGAGCGGCGGGGTCAGGTGCCCGTGGGTGCAGTCGGGCCAGTCGGCGCAGCCGAGGCCGGATCCGGTGAGCCGCACCGCGGCGCCGGAGACCACGATGAGCCCCACCATGACGACGGTGGCCACGCAGAGCCGCCGGAAGGCGGCGGCGGAGGCGGTCGGCAGGTGGCGAGCCCAGCCGGTGCCGCTGGAGGCGGTGGTCCCGGACACTCGGGGCCATGGTACCGGGGCCGGCAGGAGCCCTCACGGCGTCCGCTCCGCCCCGGACCCGGCTTCCCCGGTTGCCCCGCCCGGCCCCCGGGTTGCAGCCCAGGTGCCAACGCCCGGTCAGGCCCGGCGGGCGACTGCTTGGTCGCGAACCCCATGTGGCCGTAGGCTCTCGGCAATGGCTTCCGAGGCACCAGCGCTCAGCGGGTTCCGGGCCACCGGGGCCCGGCTCGGGGCGTACGTGGCGCTGACGAAGCCGCGCATCATCGAGCTGCTCCTGGTCACCACCCTCCCCACGATGGTGGTGGCCGAGCGGGGCCTGCCCTCGCTGGGCCTCATCGTGGCCACCCTGGTGGGGGGCGCCCTGGCCGCCGGCGGTGCCAACGCCGTCAACATGTACGTGGACCGCGACATCGACCGCGTCATGCACCGCACCCGGAACCGGCCGCTGGTGACCGGGGCGGTGACCCCCCGGGCGGCGCTCACCTTTGCCGTCGCGCTGGAGATCCTGGCCTTCGTGGAGCTGTGGCGGCTGGTCAACCTGCTGTCGGCCGTCCTCGCCGTCTCGGCCACCGCGTTCTACGTGTTCGTGTACACGCTCTGGCTCAAGCGACGCTCCACGCAGAACATCGTGATCGGGGGCGCCGCCGGGGCCGTGCCCGTGCTGGTGGGCTGGGCGGCGGTGACCGGCAGCCTGGCCTGGCCGCCGGTGGTGCTGTTCGCCGTGATCTTCATCTGGACGCCGCCGCACTTCTGGTCGCTGGCCGTCCGCTACCGGGACGACTACGAGACGGCGCACGTCCCGATGCTGCCGGTGGTGGCGTCCATGCGGCGGACCACCCGGGAGATCCTCCTCTACACCGTGCTGCTGGTGGCGGTGACGCTGCTGTTCTCCGCCGTGGCCCACATGGGCGTGCTCTACACCGTCGCCGCCGCCGTGCTGGGCGCCGTGTTCATCGGCATGGCCGGCCGGCTGTGGCAGCGTGCCCGCGGCGACCGTGCCACCACGCGCGACGCCATGCGCCTCTTCGGGTACTCCATCACCTACCTCACGCTCCTCTTCGTGGCCATGGCCGGGGACATCCTGGTCCGCTATCGCTGATGGCGGGGGCGGAGACGGCAACCGGGACCAGCCCACCGCCGGACCCCCCGCCCGGCGAGGGTGGGGCCGGGCCCGGTGGGGCCCCGCCCGGCGGGGACGGGGAAGGCGGGGACGGGGCCGTCCCGGAAGGATCCCGGGGCGACGCCCCGCGGGGCCGGCGGCCGCGGCCGGTGTTCCTCGTGATCGGGGTGGTGCTGGCGGTGGCGCTCGGCATCGGGCTCTTCACCGGGGTGGGCACGGGCGGGTCGGGCGGCCGGCCGGTGGCCGGGGACCCGGTGCCGTCGTTCTCCCTCAGCCGGGTGGGCGGCGGCGGGACCATGGGCGTGCCGGCCGACGGCGGCGGTGGCGGCAAGCCGGCGGTCCTGCTCTTCTACGCGAGCTGGTGCCAGCCCTGCCAGGCCGAGGTGCCGGCGATCGCCGCCACCTACCGCCGCGAGCAGCGGCAGCACAGCCGGCTCGCCTCCACAGTGGCGCTGCTCGGGGTGGTGGGCAGCGACCCCACAGCCACAGCGGAGCGGTTCATGCGGCAGAGCGGGGTCACCTTCCCCTCGGGTGCCGACAAGCGGTTCACAGTGACCGACGGGCTCTTCTACTTCACCGGGCTGCCCGAGACGGTCTTCGTGACCGGCACAGGGTCGATCGCCTACATCCACTACGGCGCCCTCTCGACCGCCCAGTTCGTGCAGTGGCAGCACCGCCTCCTGGACGGGGGCTGACCCACCGCCCGGCGGCCGCCACCCGGCGGCCGTGCTCACGCCCGGCGGCAGGCCATCACTCCCACCGGAAGGTCAGCGCGGCGGTCACCGGCGCCGCCACGGCCCAGATGGCGAGCACCACCCAGGCCTCGGCCGGCACCGCCGTCCCGGTGCCGAGCGCGGCGTGGAGCCCGTCCGAGAGGGCGGCCGCCGGCAGCGCCCGCGCCACGTCCGCCAGGGGGCCGGGCAGCTTGGCCAGCGGGACCACCATCCCCCCCAGCAGCAGGAGGAGCAGGTAGAGGCCGTTGGCCGCCGCCAGGTTGACCTCGGCCCGCAGGACGCCGGCCAGGAGCAGCCCCAGGCCGCCGAACGCCACCGTGGCGAGGAGCGCCACCGCCAGCGCCTGCCCGGCGTCCGCGCCCCCGCCGCCGCCCGGGTCCCAGCCCAGGCCCAGGCCCACCGGCACCAGCACGGCCGCCTGCACCACCTCCACCAGCAGGACCGTGCCCACCTTGGCCCCGAGCAGCCGCGGGCGGCCCAGCGGGGTGGTGCCCAGACGCTTCAGCACGCCGTAGCCGCGCTCAAACCCGGTGGCGATGCCGAGCGACACCATCGCCGTGGACATGACGGCGAGCGAGAGGATGCCGGGGACAAAGAACGACACCGGCTGGTCCGTCCCCGTGGACACGACGTGGACGGTGGAGAAGAACACGAGGAACACCACCGGGATCCCCACGGTGAGCAGCAGGGTCTCCCCGCGGCGGAGGGTCATGAAGGTCTCGGCCCGCACCTGGGCGCCGAACGCCCTCACCGGCGGGCCCGCCCCCGGCGACCGCGCCCGCCCACGGGGCCCGGCCCGTCCCCGCCCGGCCCGTCCCCGCTCGGCGCGCCGGTGCCCGTACCGGCGCCACCCGCGCCGCCGACCACATCCAGGTACGCCTCCTCCAGGGTGCGACCCGTCCGCAGGTCGGTAAGCGCGGCGTCGTGCTCGGCCAGCCATGCGGCCAGGCGGGCGGTGAGGGCCGGCGTGGCCTCCGCGGTCACGCGGTAGCGCCCGTGGCCGTCCTCGGTCACCGCGGCGCCGAGGGCCCCGCCGAGGGCGGCCACGTCGAGTCCCGGC
>JBOGGH010000076.1:0-8201 GCA_050743905.1 Acidimicrobiales bacterium | reverse complement strand
CGTTGGGGCTGCGCAGACATAAACACCGGGACGTCCAGCGGCTGTGCCGTGAGGCGGGCCCGCTGGCGGTGACCAGCGCCAACCGCCACGGCGAGCCGCCGTGCACCACGGCGGAGGAGGTACGGGCCGCCTTCCCGGACGGCGAGGTGGCGGTGGTGGTGGACGGCGGCCGCTGCAACGGCGTCCCCTCCACCGTGGTGGACTGCACCGTGACCCCTCCCGCCTGCCTCCGGGAAGGTGGGGTCCCGTGGCCCTGGGTGGAGGCGGCGCTCCGCTAGCCGGCGCGCTAGGCCGGCGCGGCCCCGGCGGTGGCCACCGGCTGGGAGGTGGCGAGCACCGTCCCGTCGGCGGCCAGCGCCGCCACCGCCACGTACGGCGGCACCGAGGACAGGTGCACGGTGGTCTCGAAGCCGTCGCGCGCCACGGTCTGCAGCGGAGCGAGCGCTGTGGCGCCGGGCCCGCCCAGCACCTGCCATGTGGTGGCCTCGGTGGCGCCGTTCCAGCTCGTGTACACCACCAGCGCGCCCTGCCCGCTGCTGCGCACGGCCACCGCGGGCACGTCGGTGGGGGTGCCGGCCCATGTGCACCGGAAGGCCCGGTAGGACTGGCCTGTCTCGAACCTGGCGTCCAGGGCCACCGTGCCGTCCGCCCGGAACTGGGTGTACCACGGCTCCGAGCCCCAGCCCACGAAGACGTCCTCGTTGGCCAGCGCCTGCACGCTGCCCTGGCTGGTGGCCAGCAGGGACGGCGTCCGGTGCTCGTAGGCCTTCGCCAGGGTCACCTCCATGGCCGTCTCGTCGACGTGCAGGAAGAGCCCGCGCGAGCGCGGGCCCTCCTCGGGACCGGCCTCGTCGTCGAAGAGGGAGATCACGTTGTCCGGTTGGGCCTTGGCGTCGTGCTGCCAGGCGAACCGCACCCCCGGCCCCAGGTGGAAGTCGCTGCTCTTGCCGCCCAGCCGCCAGGCGATCGTGCCGGTGGCGGTGTCGATCTTGTAGAGGGCCCAGGTGTTGCGGGCCGACACGAGGATGGTGCCGTCGCCCATCACGTTGACCGAGTTGAGGTGCACGGCGCTGAAGGGCTTGCCCTCTGTGTCCTTCTCTGTGTACGTGGCCTGGGTCTCGGACAGGGGGATGTGCCGGTGCGCGCTCCACTCGAAGAGCAGCGCCCCGGTGGCCACGTCGATCTCCTGCACGTAGCTCCGCACCGCCCTCCCGTTCGCCGGCCCGCCCACCGAGGTGAGGTCCTCGTCCACCTCGTCCACCGCGGTGATGTAGGCGGTTGTGCGGTCGGTCAGGAGGAATTCGTGCAGGTCGCACGACCGCCCGTTGGCGGCGTGCACGGTGGCCACCACCTCGTAGTCGGCGTTCATGACCACGCCGTGCCCTGTGCCGGTGCCCCACTTGGTGACGGTGCCCTCCCACCAGGTGAGCACCGGCTGGCCCTGGTAGGCCTGCACCCGGAAGTCGGTCGCGGCGTGCGGCACCGTGCGGACCCAGAGGGGCTGGCCACGGTCGTCCACGATCATGGGGCCGCCGGGCGTCACGAAGGCGTACCCGCCGCCGAGGTCCCCGCGGTTGGTCCGCACCGAGATGAGCGGAGGGTGGAGGTCGGGCCGGGACACGTAGGTCGCCACCTTGCCGGTGTGCCGGGGCCCGCCGCCCCCGCCCCCGGCTCCGGCCGAGCCCCCGCCCGAGCCGGTGCCGTCCCCCGAGTTGCCGCAGGCGGCTAGGGCCGTCCCCAGGCTCGCCGTCCCGGCGAGGGCCAGGAACCCGCGGCGGGAGACCGGTCGGATGATGCGCTGTCCCACGGGTCCTCGCCCTCCGTGCCCTCCGTCACCGCCACGTCCCGCCGGCGGGGCCCTGCTCCCCCGGGAGGACGGGGCCGCGGCGCGACCCGTGCCGATGATGGCAGCGCGACCTGGGCGGCACGTGGGTCGCAGGTGAGAGCGGGCTGATCGTCGCCCGTCGGCGCAGGTGGGCGGGGAGAACGCCGGGGTCGGGGAATTGCCGGCCCGCCCACGCCGGCCCGAGCGTGCCGCCCGCCGCCCGCCGCCCGCCTGTCGGGGGGCCGGGAGGACGGGACAGTACAGTGAGGGCATGCGCATAGCCGCCGGCTCCGACCACGCCGGCTACGCCCTCAAGCGGGTGCTCGTCGCCTACCTGGAGGACGCCGGCCACACGGTTGCCGACCTGGGCACCGGCAACGCCGAGGAGTCGGTGGACTACCCGGACTTCGGGGCGGCCGTGGGCCGGGCCGTGGCCGGGGGCGAGGCCGACCTCGGGCTCTGCGCCTGTGGCACGGGCATCGGCATCGCCATGGCCGCCAACAAGATCCCGGGCGTCCGGGCGGCCGTGGTCCACGACGTGACCACGGCCACGCTGGCCCGGGAGCACAACCACGCCAACGTGGTCTGCCTGGGGGGGCGCACGGTGGGCCCGGCGACCGCCGTGGACGCCCTGGCCGCCTTCCTGGCCGCCACCCCCCGGCACGGGCGGCACGACCGGCGGATCGAGGAGCTCGCCGGGCTCGACCGCGAGGCCGCCGCCGGGACGGTGGGCGCGGGGCAGGGTGCGGCGCGGTGAGCAGCCCGTTCGCCGGATGGCTGGCCGAGGACCCGGAGGTCGCCCGCCTGGTGGAGGAGGAGACGGAGCGCCAGTCCACCACGCTCCAGCTCATCGCCTCCGAGAACTTCACCTCCCCGACGGTGCTGGCCGCCTCGGGGTCGGTGCTCACCAACAAGTACGCCGAGGGCTACCCGGGCCGCCGTTACTACGGGGGCAACCGCGTCATCGACGAGGTGGAGGATCTGGCGCGGCGCCGGGCGACGTCCCTGTTCGGGGCCGAGCACGCCAACGTCCAGCCCCACGCCGGCGCCAGTGCCAACCTGGCCGTCTACCAGGCGCTGCTCGAGCCGGGCGACACCGTCCTGGCCATGCGCCTGGACCACGGGGGCCACCTGACCCACGGCTCGCCGGCCTCGATCACGTCCAAGATCTGGCGGTTCGTGGCCTACGGGGTGACCCCGGCGTCGGAGGACCCGGACGCGCCCGGGGAGGTCATCGACTTCGACCAGGTGGCGGACCTGGCCAAGCGCGAGCAGCCGAAGCTGATCGTGGCCGGCTCCACCGCCTACGCCCGCGTGATCCACCCGGCGCCGTTCCGGGAGATCGCCGACTCGGTGGGCGCGCTCTTCATGTTCGACGCCGCGCACCCGGCCGGGCTCATCGCCGGCGGGGCCCATCCCAGCCCGGTGGGCGTGGCCGACGTGGTGACCTTCACCACCCACAAGACGCTCCGGGGGCCCCGGGGCGCCGCCATCCTCTGCGGTGAGGACCTGGCCAAGCGGATCGACTCGGCGGTCTTCCCCGGGCTCCAGGGCGGCCCGCTCGAGCACGTGGTGGCGGCCAAGGCGGTGGCGTTCGCCGAGGCGGCCCGCCCCGAGTTCGCCGGGTACGCCGCCCGGGTGGTCGAGAACGCCCGGGCGCTGGCGGGCGCCCTGGCCGGCCACGGGTTCCGGCTGGTCTCCGGCGGGACGGACAACCACATGCTCCTGGTGGACCTGCGCTCCTTCGATCCCGACCTCACCGGCAAGGAGGCCCAGGAGGTGCTCGACCGGGCCGGGATCACCTGCAACCGGAACACCATCCCGGACGACCCCCGCTCGCCCTTCGTGACCTCCGGCCTGCGCCTGGGCACCGCCGCCGAGACCACGGCGGGGATGGGCCCGGACGAGATGGCCCGGGTGGCCTCGCTGCTTGCCCGGACCCTCGCCGAGCGGGGCGACGACGCGGCGGTGGCGTCCGTGCGCGCCGAGGTGGGCGAGCTGTGCGCGGCCCACCCGCCGTACCCGGGCCTGACCGGCGGCTGACCGGTGCAGCCCGTGGGGTGGTACGCCGTCGTCCTGGTGGTGGCGGCGGGCGCCACCGCGGCCCTGTGCTGGCCGGCACGCTGGCTCTCCCTCCGTGCCGGCTACGTGGCCCACCCGGACGGGGACCGCAAGGTGCACACGAGGGCCACCCCCTACGGCGGTGGGGCGGCCATGTTCCTCGGCTTCCTGGTGGCCATGGTGGCGGCCGCCCTCATCCCCGCGTTCCGCACCGTCTTCGCCGGCTCCTCCGAGGCGCTGGGCGTGGTGCTGGCCGGTGCCGCCATCTTCGCCGTGGGGATGATCGACGACGCCCGGGAGATGTCGGCCCCGGCCAAGGTCGCCGGCCAGGTGCTGGCGGCCAGCATCCTCTACTTCCTGGGCGACACGCTCTGGCAGTTCAAGGTGCCGCTGGCCGGCATCGTGTCGCTCAACCCGGGGCTGACAATCACCCCGCTCATCATGGCGGTCTGGGTGATCGCCCTCACCAACGCCGTGAACCTGATCGACGGGCTGGACGGGCTGGCGGCCGGCGTGGTGGCGATCGGCAGCGGGGCCCTCGCCGCGTACGGCCTGGAGCTCATGCGGTCGGGCGTCCTGCAGGCCGACAGCGAGGTGGGCGTGCTGGTGGCGGTGATCACCTGCGGGATCGCCCTCGGGTTCCTGCCCTTCAACTTCCACCCGGCCAAGATGTTCATGGGGGACGCCGGCGCGCTCTTCCTGGGCCTGCTCATGTCGGCGTCCACGATGGTCATCGGCGGGCGGATCCCGCTCTCCGCGCCCACCACCGGCACCACCTACTTCTTCTACGCCCCGCTCTTCATCCCGTTCTTCATCCTGGGGGTGCCGCTGCTCGACATGGCGTTCGCCTTCGTGCGCCGCACGGCCCACGGCACCGGCTTCCACACGCCGGACAAGGAGCACGTCCACCACCGCCTGCTCCGCCTGGGCCACGGCCACCGGCGCAGCGTGCTGATCCTGTGGGCCTGGACGGCGCTGCTGTCCGGGTTCATCCTCTCCCCCCTGTTCGCCCACCGGCTCAACGCCATCATCCCCTTCGGGGCCGCCGCGCTGGGGATCGGGCTCTACACCTTCTTCCACCCGGGCCTGCGGCGCCAGCCCGAGGACGAGCCCGGACCGGCGGTGCCGGCGGCCGGGGGCCCGGACGGGGACGCCGGCGGGGACCCGGTGGCCCGGGGCGCCACGGGCCGGGTGCCCGGGAACGGCACCGGTCGGGTGGGGGAGAACGGCGCTGGCCAGGTGGCCGGGAACGGCGCCGACCAGGTTGCGAGGCACGCCCGCCCCAGCGGTTTTGCCGTCGGGCGGGGGCGGATGCGATGATGGGCGCCGTGTTGGATCCCGACCTCGCCACGCCCAGGGCGGCACGCCACGCCCCGGGGGCCGGTGTCGGCGCGATCTCCCTCGCGTGATCTCTGGACCTTGGGGTGAAGCAACTACCTACCACGCTGGCTGACGCGGCACGGCACGGCCATGGCCAACGACCCCCCCGGACCGCCTCCCGCGCCGGGTGGCGGCGCCCCCAGGCGGGCACCCACGCTCGGGGACCTCTTCTGGATCGGCACGGCCTGCGCGATCTCGGTGGTCGGTGCCGGGGCCATCGGGTACGGCCTCGACACGGTGCTGCACACCACGCCCTGGCTGACCTTCGCCGGCCTGGCGTTCGGGGTGGTGTCCGCCGTGCTGCTGGTCGTGGCCCAGTTGCGCAAGTTCCTCTAGCGGGACCGGTGCGCGGCGCCGTCCGTGCCGCCGCCGCGGCGCTGGGCAGGCCCCGGGCCGGCCGGGGAGCGTAGGGGCACCCGATGTTCGCCCACTTCTCCCTCCCCGACGTGGCCTCCGTGGCCCGCCGCACCATGCTGGCCGCGCTGGCCGTGGGGGTGGTGGGCCTCGTGGGCTGCCTGCTCCTCTCGGCCCCCCTCGTGGGGCTGGGGCTCTGTCTGGGGATCGGGATGGGCATCGTGAACTTCCGCCTCATCCAGCGCTCGGTGGTCAAGGTGGGGCAGCGGCAGGAGGAGAACAAGCGTCGGCCGCTGGCGCTCAACACGATGGGCCGGCTCGCCGTGATCTCGGTGATCGCCCTCGGCCTGCTCTTCGTCGACTTCGACCTGGGGCTCGGTGTGGTGGTGGGCCTGGCCGTCTTCCAGGCGCTCCTGCTGCTCAACGTGGTCAGGTCCATGCTGAAGATGGGCGGCCCGGCGGGAGGGTTCGCCGGCGCCGTCGACGTGGGCGCCGAGGACGCGCCGCCGGCCCCGGGCCTCCTGCCCGTCGAGGTCCCCGACGACCCGCTCGAGGAGGCGTAGCCGGTGCCGACCACGCTCCTCGCCGACATCTCGGTCGGCGACCACGTCCAGGGCAAGTTGTTCGGCATGACCGTCAACGTCGACACGCTGTGGGCCACCGCCGCGGCGATGCTGGTGGTGCTGGCCCTCGGGTTCGCCCTGCGCCGGCAGGCCACCAACGGCGTGCCGGGGCGCCTGCAGCTCCTGTTCGAGACGGGGGTCCAGGCCGTCACCAAGCAGGTGGAGGGCTCGATCGGTCCGCGGGGGCTGGCGATCGTCCCGCTGGCGATGGCCCTCTTCCTGTTCATCCTGGTCTGCAACCTGTTCGAGATCTTCGGCCTGGGGGCCAAGTACGAGCTCCTGATCGTCCCCACGTCGGACGTCAACCTCCCGGCGGCGATGGCCATCGTGGTCATCGCCCTGGTGCACGCCGCGTCGATCCGGAGCCGGGGCCTCCTCGGCTACGTCAAGCACTACCTGACCCAGCCCTTCCCGCTGGTGCTGATGCCCTTCAACCTCTTCATCAACCTGGTGGAGGAGATCGCCAAGCCCATCACCCTGGCCCTCCGGCTCTTCGGCAACCTGTTCTCCGGCGCGCTGATGATCTCGCTGATCGCCGCCCTCGGGGCCTGGAAGCTGGGGTCGGTGCCCATCGGGAACGTGGCCACCCTCGTCCTGGCCGTGGTCTGGAAGGTCTTCGACGTGTTCCTGATCGGCCCGATCCAGGCCTTCATCTTCGCCCTGCTGACCATCCTCTACTTCGACACCGCCATGAGCACCGACCACCAGGAGGAACTGGTTCGGCCGGAGCCGGAGCCCGTCCCCACCGTCTGAACACCGACACAGAACCCACACAAAGGAGATAGGAGACACATGGCAGACACCCAGCAGCAGGCCATCCAGCTTGCCGGCGCCATGATCGGCGGGGGGCTGGCGCTCGGTGGCGGCGCCGTGGGCGCGGCCATCGGCGACGGCCTCGCCGGCAGCCAGACGATCGCCGGCGTGGCCCGACAGCCGGAGGCGCAGGGTCGGCTGTTCACGATCATGTTCCTGACCGTCGGCCTGGTGGAGGCCATGTACTTCATCAACCTGGCCTTCACCGCGCTGTTCGTCTTCTCGCTCTACAAGAAGTAGGGACGCGCCGAGCGCTCCGGCCCCGACCACCCGACCAACGAGGCAACCATGCCCACCGCGACCAGTAACTTCCTCATCCCCAACGGCACGCTCATCGTGGAGATCGTGGCGTTCCTGCTGGTGCTGGCCATCATGGCCAAGTACATCCTGCCGCCGCTCAACACCATGCTCCGCGAGCGCCAGGAGGGGATCCGGGCCGAGCTCGAGGCGGCCGACGTGGCCAAGGCCGACGCCACCGCGGCCGACGACGAGCGCCGCTCGGCCCTCGAGGAGGCGCGCCACCAGGCCCGCGAGATCGTGGCCCAGGCCAACCGCACGGCGGAGCAGGTGGGCATCGACGCCCAGGCCCGGGGGCAGTCCGAGCACGACCGCATGCTGGCCGCCGCCGAGGCCGAGGTGCGCCTGGCCCGCCAGCGTGCCCTGGAGCAGGCCGCCGCCCGCCTGGGCGAGCTGGTGGTGGACGTGGTGGAGCGCGTCATCGGCCGCGAGATCGACGCCGAGGCCCACCGCGACCTGATCGACGAGGCGGTGCACGCCCTCACCGCCGACCAGAGCGGCACGGACGCCTCCGCGGCGGGGGCGGCGACCAGGCAGTGAACCCCCGGCTGGAGGGGTACGCCGCGGCGGTGCTCGAGGTCGCGGACGGCGAGGCTGCGTCCCGCCTGGCCGCCGACCTGGCGGCGATCGACCGCCTCTTCGCGGGCAACGAGGCCCTGCGCGCCGCCATGAGCGACACCGCGGTGGCCGGCGCGTCCCGGCGGGCGGTCCTCGACGAGCTGCTCGAGGGCAAGGTGGCGGACGGCGCGCGCCGTGCGGCTGCCTTCGCCGCCGGCGCGGTGCCCGCCACCGAGGTGCCGGGCGCCATGACCTGGCTCGCCCATAGGGCGCGCCGCGCCGCCGAGGGG
>JBOGGH010000075.1:0-8490 GCA_050743905.1 Acidimicrobiales bacterium | reverse complement strand
CACCTGGCCCTGGCGCTGCATCATTCGCTTGGTCTCGCGGTTCACGGGCTTGCTCCGGGTTCACATGTCGCACGGTAGGCGCAGGGCAGGAGGGACTCGAACCCCCAACCGCCGGTTTTGGAGACCGGTGCTCTACCAGTTGAGCTACTGCCCTCTGTGGGCGTGGCGGGGCCGCACCGCCCGACCCGGGGGCGGAGCAGCGTCGAAGACTACCACCGCCCGGCGGTCAGGGCCTCAGCGGGTCTCCTTGTGCAGGGTGTGCGCACGGTCCCACCGGCAGAACTTGCGCATCTCGATCCGCTCGCGGTCGTTCAGCTTGTTCTTGGTGGTGATGTAGTTCCGGCGCTTGCACACCTCGCAGGCCAGCGTGACCTGCACCCTCTTCTCGTTCTTGGCCACTCCTGATCCTCCTCGCGCAGGTGGTAGCGGCGGCGGGACTCGAACCCGCGACAACACGATTATGAGCCGTGTGCTCTGACCAACTGAGCTACGCCGCCACGGCGAGCCCCCTGTCGGAATCGAACCGACGACACCAGCCTTACCATGGCTGTGCTCTGCCGACTGAGCTAAGGGGGCGCTGCTGCCGGGGGCCCATGATAGTGCGTGCCCAGCTGGCTACCATCCCCGGATGCGGATCCGCCCGGCGGCACCCGGGGACGCCGAGGCCGTCCGGGCCATCTACAACCACGAGGTGACGGCCGGCGCCACCACCTTCGACCTCGTCCCCCGGACGCCGGCCGAGCAGCGGGCGTGGCTGGAGGGCCACCGCGGCGCCCATCCCGCCGTGGTGGCGGTGGAGGAGCCGGGCGGCGACGTCCTGGGGTTCGGGGCGCTCTCCCCCTTCCGCGAGCGCCCGGCTTACGCCACCACGGTGGAGGACTCCGTCTACGTCGACGAGGGATCCCGGGGACGCGGCGTGGGCCGGGGCGTGCTCGAGGAGCTCGTCCGGCTGGCCGGCCGGCACGGGTTCCACACGGTCGTGGCCCGGGTGGTGGGCCACAACGAGGCCTCCGTGGGCCTGCACCGGGCGTGCGGGTTCGAGCTGGTCGGGGTGGAGCGGGAGGTCGGCCGCAAGCACGGCCGATGGCTGGACGTGGTCGAGCTCCAGCGGATGCTCTAGGCGGGTTCCAGGGCCGGCTCGGCCGAGTCCCGCCACGCCGTGGCCCAGCGCCCGATCGGCGCCACGAGGACGCCCAGGAGAACCAGGAGCGCCGCCGCCAACGCCAGCAGGTTGGCGTGGACGAGCTGGTCGAGCAGTGTCCTGCCGCCCGGGAGGCCGATGAACGGCGCGGCGATGGACAGGGCGATCAGGACGCTGCGGGTGCGCCCGGCGGCCACCGGCGCCAGCAGCACCACCCCCCAGGTGAGGTACCACGGCTGGACCACCGGCCCGAGCACCACGAAGAGGAGGAGGCTGATCCCCAGCGCCTGCAACCCCCCCACCCGGTCGCTGTGCCAGAGGAGGTAGGCGGACACGGCCGCCGCCGCGCCGAGGCCGAGGACCCTGGTGACGCTCAGCACCCCGCCCTGGGAGACCCCGAGGCCCACCACGTGCAGCACGTCGGTCAGGCCCATCCCGATCCCGGTCGCCGGCGCCAGCCAGCTCCGCACCGTCCCGGGCGTGGCCAGGTTCCCCACCCAGCCCATCCCCAGCCCGCTCACCGCCGAGAGGGCCACCATGATGACGCCGGAGACCGCCCCGGCCACGGCCACCATCCGGGCGCGCTGGCGCCACGGCACCCCCTCGCCCAGCCACTCCCAGCCCACGTAGACGATCCCGAGCGCCGCCGGCACCTTCACGGCGGCCGCCAGGGCGCACAGGACCACGCCCCACATGGGGTGCCGGAGGCGGGCCGCGGTGAGGCCGGCCACCAGCAGGCCCACCATGACGGCGTCGTTGTGGGCGGCGCCGACCAGCGTCAGGAGGACGAGCGGGTTCAGCACCGCCAGGACGAACACCGGCCCGGGGTCCCGGCCGTAGGAGCGGGCCAGCTTCGGGATGCACCAGGCGATGAGACCCACGCCGGCGAGGGCGAACAGGCGCAGCAGCACCACGGTGAAGAGCTGGTGGTGGAAGCTGACCGTGGCCAGGAACCCGTCGACCAGCAGGAAGAGGGGGCCGTAGGGCGCCGGCGTGTTCTGCCAGAGCGGGTCCACCGGGTTCGGGTAGGGGCCGGCGCCCAGGACCGAGGTGCCGTAGGCGTAGGGGTTGATGTGCCGGCTCATCATCTCGCCCTGGGCGGCGTAGGAGAACACGTCCCTGCTGAAGACCGGCGCCACCACCAGCATCGGGACCACCCAGAGGACGAGGATCCAGCCGAGGCGGGCGATCGGCGCGCCGGGCCGCCTGGCCAGGGCCTTCAGCAGGCCGTACCACACCCGCATGAACAGCACGAGGCCCCCGTAGACCATCACCAGGCCGAGCAGCATGGTGCCGGTGGAGGCGCTGTTCCCGGCCGGCTCGCCAAAGAACCACGTCCCGGCCATCTCCAGCTTGAACGGCGAGCTCGGCAGCGAGGCGCCCACCACCACCGAGACGAGCGCCACGAAGCCGAGGAGGGCCGGCCGGCGGAGGAACCGCCAGTCGTCCGTGGCCGTCTCGTCCGGCTGGACCCGGCCGGTGAGGAGCCGGGTGGGCAGCACCCGCATCTTCACCATCTCCAGGCGCATGACCGCCTGGTCGGCGAGGCCGGCGGCGCGGTCCGAGGCCCCGCGGGCCGCCTCCCGGGCCCGGTGGAGCGCCGTGGCGCTCACCGTGCCGGTGGGCGGGGCGTCCGTGACGGGCCTGTCTTCGGTGTCTGCCACTGTGAGCTCACCTCGAGGGGATGGCCCGTCGTGCCTGGGCGCCGAGGTCGCCTCCACGGGGGACGCAACCGATCCGTAACACCATTGTAACGGACGCGGGGAGCCGTGCAAGGGCCACCCGTGGTGGGCCGGGGAGGATTCGAACCTCCGTAGGCAGAGCCGACAGGTTTACAGCCTGTTTCCTTTGGCCACTCGGACACCGACCCGATCGGGTCCGAGGATAGCCAATCGTGGACGGCCGGTATCGTGTCGCCATGCCGAGCTTCGACATCGTCTCCGAGGTGGACATGCAGGAGGTCCGCAACGCGGTGGACCAGGCCAACCGCGAGGCGGCGACCCGGTTCGACTTCAAGGGGACGGACTCGTCGGTCGACCTCGGCGAGGGCGAGCTGGTCCTGCGGTCCTCCACCGAGGACCGCCTCCGGGCCCTCCGCCAAGTGCTGGAGGAGAAGCTGGTCAAGCGGAAGGTCTCCCTGAAGGCGCTCGACGAAGGGAAGGTGGAGGAGGGGTCCGGGGGGAGCGCCCGCCAGCGGGTGGCCATCCGGGCCGGCATCGACCAGGAGCACGCCAAGCGGCTCAACCGGTTCGTGAAGGACCTCGGCCTGAAGGGCGTGGGCTCCCAGGCCCAGGGAAGCCAGATCCGGGTGACCGGCAAGAAGCGCGACGACCTGCAGGCGGTGATCGCCGCGTGCAAGGCCGAGGACTTCGGCATCCCCCTCCAGTTCGACAACTTCAGGGACTGACCTCCCCGGGTCGGCCGGAGCCGGGGGGACGCCGTCCGCTCACGCGTCGACGAGCTCCTGCTCCTCGGCCGGGGGGTGCTCGATCGGCGTCACGTGGAAGAGCTTCTGGTAGATCACGAACTTCACCACCCAGAGGATGGCGAACGACATGAGGTTGGCGCCGTTCACCAGCACGGTCGTACCGAAGTGGTGGAGGTGGTGGTCGCGGGCGACGTCGCCGGCCAGCCAGACGGCCACGCTCGAGAAGGCGAGGCCCACGAAGCTCAGCACCCAGAACGGCACCACCTCGCGCCAGACGTGCGACTTCCCGTTCTTCCCCCACACCCAGGACCGGTTCAGGTAGTACGAGGGCACGGTGGCCACCACGTTGGCCAGGATGTTGGCCGGCACCTCGGACATGACCCGGAACACGCCGAACGTCAGCAGCAGGGTCACCTGCGAGACGACGGTGGAGATCACGGACACCGAGGCGTACTTGGCCACCTTCAGGCTGCTCGGGTGACGGACCACCTGGACCAGCCGCCTGACCAACGCCTCGTCCGCCCGCCAGATCTCCACCAGGCCGGCGACCCTCGGCGCACCGGGAGCGGGGCCAGGATCGGTATCGGTCATCCGCGGCACTTTACCCGGCGGACCTGACGGCACCCTTGCACCGTCCCGCTCCGGGCCGGTCGTCGTCGGTCGGCGGGGGGCCGGCGGGGGCCGTCAGGCGGTCGGCGGGGGCAGCAGCGCGTTGTTCCTGGCCACGTCGCCAAACCAGAAGGCGCTCGCCTTGGGCCGCCGCTCGAAGGTCGCCCGGTCCACCGCCACCAGGCCGAACTTCGGCCCGTAGCCCATCGACCACTCGAAGTTGTCCAGGAGGCTCCAGGCGTAGTACCCGCGCACGTCCACGCCGTCGGCCAGGCAGCGGAGGACCCCGGCGAGCGCCTCGGAGAGGTAGGCGATCCGCTGGCGGTCGTCGTCCGTCCCGATGCCGTTCTCGGTCACGAGCACCGGCAGGCCCGTGACCTCGGCCGCCCGGCGGACCGTGTGCTCGACCACCTGCGGCCAGTACTCGTACCCCATCTGGGTCACCGGGATCCCCTTCTCGGGGCCGAGGAGCTGGCCGTCGCCGCCGAACCGCAGCCTCGTGTAGCACTGCACGCCGACGAAGTCGTCCCCGCCCGTCGCCCGGAGGAACGTGTCCTCGAGGATCTCCCGGGCCGCGTCGCGCGCCCCCTCGCCGCCCTCGCCGGCCACCATCTCGGCCATCGAGAGCGTGAGCCCTACGGGGAACGTCCCCGGCCCGGACCGCAGCGCCTCGACCGCCAGCCGGTGCGCACGCACCATCGCCTCGTTGACCGCCAGGTGCCGCGTGAGGTCGTCCTTCACGCCGGGCGGGAAGGCGCCGAGCGTGTAGCCCATCACGCCGATCACGTTCGGCTCGTTGATGGTGCAGGCCCGGCCCACCAGGTCGCCCAGGTGCGCGGCGGCACGCTCCACGAACCGCGCGAAGCGGTCCGGGGCGTCGGGCGACTCCCACCCCCCCCGGGCGGCGAGCCACCGGGGCGTGGTGAAGTGGTGGAAGGTGACCACGGGCTCCACGCCCCGACCCAGGCAGGCGGCGCAGATCCGGCGGTAGTGGTCGAGCGCGGCCACCGACCACTCCCCCTCCGCCGGCTCCACCCGGCTCCACTCGAGGGAGAAGCGGTAGGCGCCGAGGCCGAGGTCGGCCACCAGATCCACGTCCTCGCGCCACCGGTGGAGCGAGTCGCAGGCGTCGCCGCTGGAGCCGGCGCAGCCGGAGGCCGGGTCGTGCTCCCAGTCCCACCAGTCGTTATTGACGTTGCCGCCCTCGATCTGGTGGGACGAGGTCGCGGTGCCCCACTGGAACCCGTCGGGGAATTGCGTCATGCCCGGAACCGTAGCCGTGTCGCCACCGGGTGGGCCGGGCCTGCCAACATGGCCCCGTGAGCGAGTCCCTCGACTTCCTGGTCCGCCTGCTCGACCTCGAGCCCATCGAGGTCAACATCTTCCGCGGCGTCCAGCCGGACGAGGAGCGCCAGCGCGTCTTCGGCGGCCAGGTGGCCTCCCAGGCCCTGATGGCCGCCGGCCGCACGGTGCAGCACGGGCGGGTCCACTCCCTGCACTCCTACTTCCTGCGCCCGGGGGACCCCGCGGTCCCCATCCTCTACGAGGTGGACCGGATCCGGGACGGCAAGTCGTTCACCACCCGGCGGGTGGTGGCCATCCAGCACGGCGCGGCGATCTTCAACCTCGCCGCGTCCTTCCACGTCGACGAGGTGGGCCTGGAGCACCAGTTCCCCATGCCCGAGGTGCCACCGCCCGAGGAGCTGGCCACCCTGCCGGAGCGCCTGGCGCCGTGGCGGGAGGAGCTGTCCGAGTGGTTCGACCGCCCGCACCCGATCGACCAGCGCCACATCGGCCACCTGGCCTGGCGGCACGGGGAGCGGCAGGAGCCCTACCAGCGGCTGTGGATCCGGGCCGACGGCGAGCTGCCGGACGACCCGCTGCTGCACGCCTGCGTGGCCACGTACGCGTCGGACATGTCCCTGTTCGACACGATCCTCCAGCCCCACCCGGTCCGCTGGGACGATCCCAACTTCATGGGCGCCAGCCTCGACCACTGCATGTGGTTCCACCGCCCGTTCCGGGCGGACGAGTGGCTGCTCTACGACACCGACTCGCCGGTGGCCACGGCCGCCCGGGGGCTGGCCAGGGGGTTCCTCTTCGACCGGGACGGGCGGCTGGTGGTGTCGATGGTCCAGGAGGGCCTGGCCCGCCTCATCGGCTAGCGGCCGGCACGTAGTCCCGGGGCTCGGACCCGATGTAGAGCTGGCGCGGCCGGGCGATCCTGGAGTCCTGGTCGAGCATCTCCTGCCAGTGGGCCAGCCAGCCCGCGGTGCGGGGGATGGCGAAGAGCACCGGGAACATCTCGAGCGGGAACCCCATCGCCTGGTAGATGAGGCCCGAGTAGAAGTCGACGTTCGGGTAGAGGCGCCGGGAGGTGAAGTACTCGTCGGAGAGGGCGATCTCCTCGAGCCTGAGCGCGATGTCCAGCAGCGGGTTCTTGCCGGTGACCTCGAAGACCTCTTCGGCGGTCCGCTTGATGATCTTGGCCCGCGGGTCGTAGCTCTTGTACACGCGGTGGCCGAAGCCCTGCAGCCGGCCGTGGCCGGCCTTGACCGCCTCCACGAACGCCGGCACCTCGTCCACGGTGCCGATCTCCGTCAGCATCCGGATGACCGCCTCGTTGGCCCCGCCGTGGCGGGGGCCGTAGAGGGCGGCGCAGGCGGCGGCGCAGGCGGAGTAGGGGTCGGCGTGGGAGGAGCCCACCACCCGCATGGCGGTGGTGGAGCAGTTCTGCTCGTGGTCGGCGTGGAGGATGAACAGCACGTCCAGCGCCCGCGCCAGGACCGGGTTGGGCTCGAAGTGCGGCTCGGCCACCTTCCACATCATCGAGAGGAAGTTGGCCGGGAAGTCGAGGGCGTTGTCCGGGTACACGAAGGGCATCCCCACGCTGAACCGGTGCGCCGCCGCCGCCAGCGTGGGCATCTTGGCAATGAGCCGGATGATCTGCTTGCTCCGCGACTCGGGGTCGAAGATCTCCTTGGCGTCCAGGTAGAAGGTGGACAGGGCGGCCACCGCGGACACCAGCATCCCCATGGGGTGGGCGTCGTAGTGGAAGCCCTCGAGGAAGCGCTTGCGCACGTTCTCGTGGATGAAGGTGTGCATGGTGATCTCGTGGCGCCAGGACTCGAACTGGGCGGGGGTGGGGAGCTCGCCGTGGAGGAGCAGGTACGCCACCTCGAGGTACGTGGACCGCTCGGCGAGCTGCTCGATGGGGTAGCCCCGGTAACGGAGGATCCCGGCGTCACCGTCCAGGTAGGTCACGGCGCTCTCGCAGGGCGCGGTGGACATGAAGCCCGGGTCGTAGAACCAGACCCCCGGGAGCGCCTTGGACCACTCGGCGGCGGCGACGCCCCCGTTCACGATGGGTATCTCCACAACCTCCCCCGTGCGGTTGTCGGTGATGGTGATGGTGTCCGCCACGACCCTCTGGCCTCCTGTCCCTCGACCTGCCCCCGTCCGATCCTATGACGCGGGGTCCGGGTGGTCGAAGTGGCCTACCCGGCGGCGGCGGTCGTGGAGCCGGGCGGCGCGGTGGTCGTGGTGGTCCTGGGCGGGGCCGTCGTGGTGGTGGTCGTGGTGGGGGGCGTGGGCTCGGCCACGCGCAGCGCGTACGAGGCCGAGGTGCTGCTCCGGTCGGTCTGGCCCGGCGGGGGGTCCACGGCCACCGTGAGGGTGTAGGTGCGCCCCGGCGCCACCGCCAGGCTCGGGAACGACACGGCCACCGACCCGCCCGGGAGCACCGAGACCTCGGTGGCCCGGCTGGCCGCCCGGCCCGCCCCCTGCGGCATCACCGCGGCGGTGACCCGGACCCCGTGCTCGGTCACGTTGCCGTCGTTGGCGACCACCGCGTCCACCTGCAGCGACCGCGTCGGCAGGACCACCGAGGGTCCTCCGGGGTGGACCGCCGGCGGGACCGCCGCCGGGACGATGTGCACCGTGCCCGGCACCAGCACCATCCGGTGGCTGGGATCCAGCCCCGGCGTCTGGGTCAGCGCGTCGGCCAGGTCCTGCACGGGGCCGGACGACCAGCCCGAGGGGTCGGCCACCCACCGCGAGCGCGGCAGCCGGGCGTTGCCGGGCGCCGAGAGGAACGCCCGCCGCACCCGGGCGTACGCGGTGTCCGCCCGCTCGAGGTCGGTGCCGGCCCGGGTGAGCCGGGCCGCCGCGGCGGACGCCCCGAGCCGGGACCGGCCGGCGTGCCCCAGGCCCAGCAGGCCGCCGACCGCATGGCGCACGAGGGCCACCCCCCGCGCCCTCGCCTCCATCACCGCGGCGAACCCGCCCACCGTTGGCGAGGGCGGCTCCAGGG
>JBOGGH010000074.1:0-8497 GCA_050743905.1 Acidimicrobiales bacterium | reverse complement strand
CCCTCGAGCAGCTCCCGGCAACGGCCTGCGTTGGCGGAGAGCCGGGCGCGGAACTCGTCCATGCGGGCGATCTTGGCCCGGACCTGCTCGGCCAGGGACTCGTTGAGCGCCAGGGCCTCCTCGAGCAGCGCCTTCTGCTGCGACCGTGCGTCCCTCGACCGGCCGTCCTTCCGGGCGCGGTACGCCTCGCGGACCTCGTCCAGGCGGGTCTCGGAGTCCAGGAACGCCTTGATCTCCTCGAGGTTCATGCCCAGCGCCTCGCGGAGCTCGAGGATGCGGTCGAGCCGGGCCAGGTCGTCCCGGCCGTACCGCCGCTCCCCGCCGGCCGTGTAGCCCGACGGCCGCAGCAGCCCGAGCTCCCCGTAGTAGCGAAGGGTCCGGGCGGAGACCCCCGCCCTCGCGGCGGCGTCGCCGATGCGGAGCCCGGGCTCGTCCCCGGTGCCGGCAGTCACCGCGTTCAGTCCACCAGCAGCGGCTCGGTCTCGGCAACGGCCGCCTCCGCCGGCTCGACCGGCTCCGCCACGCCCTCCCGGCGTCCCCCGGCGTCCCCGTGTTCCCCGTAGTGGAACTTCCCGCCGCGCAGGAGCGAAGCCACCGCGCCGAGCACGCACACCGCGGCGGCGAAGTCGAAGGCGCGGCTCAGGCCCTCGCCGAACGGGCCGGCGATGAGGTGGGGGAAGAACGACCGGCTCGTGATGGTGGCGGCCTCGGCGGCCGACATGTGGTGGAGGGCCGACGGCCCGAGCAGGGTGGCCATGGGGTTGTAGCCGAGGAAGGCGGCGAAGAGGCTCCCCACCGGCGGCAGGTGCGAGACCCTGGTGGCGGTGGCGGCGTCCACGCCCTGGGCCGTGAGCCCGTGGTACAGGGCGGCGGGCAGGGTAGAGGCCAGCCCCAGGATCATGAGGGTGAAGAAGATGCCGATGGACAGCACCTGGCCGGAGGCGTTGAACGTGGCGGCCATGCCGGCGCCGGCGCCCCGCTGGTCGGCCGGGAGGCTGTTCATGATCCCGGTCTGGTTGGGCGCGATGAACAGGCCCATGCCGATCGAGTTGAGGAAGATCACCGCGGCGAACACCCAGTAGGAGAAGTCCACCGGCAGCGACTGGAGGAGGACGAAGGTGAGGGCCACCAGGAGCAGCCCGCCGGTGGCGAACGGCCGGGCGCCAAAGCGGTCGGCGAGGATGCCGCTGACCGGCCCGGCCACCAGGAACCCGACGGTGAGCGGCAGCATGTAGATGCCGGCCCACAGCGGGGTGGAGCTGAAACTGTAGCCGTGAAGGGGCAGCCAGACGCCCTGCAGCCAGACGATCAGCAGGAACATGAGGCCGCCCCGGGCGAGGGAGCCCAGCGCGCTGGCGGCGTTGCCGGCGGCGAACGCCCGGATGCGGAACAGCCGGAGGTGGAACATCGGGTGGGCCACCCTCGTCTCGATCACCGAGAAGACCACGAGGAGCGCCACCCCCAGCGCCAGCCCGCCGAGCACGAGGGGGCTCGTCCACCCCATGGTGTGCCCGCCGTAGGGGAGGAGGCCGTAGGTCATGCCCACCAGGACGAGGACGAGGCCGGCGGCGAAGGTGACGTTGCCCCACCAGTCGATCTGGGACCGGGTCCGCACCCCGCGCTCCTCCAGCTTCCGGTAGGCCCACACCGTCCCGAAGACCCCGAACGGCACCGAGAGCAGGAAGACCAGGTGCCACTCCACCGGCGCCAGCAGCCCGCCGAGCACCAGGCCGATGAAGGCCCCGGCGATGGCGGCCACGTTGTTGATGCCCAGCCCCAGGCCCCGCTGCTCGGCCGGGAAGGCGTCCGTGATGATCGCCGAGGAGTTGGCGAAGAGCATGGCGCCGCCCACCCCCTGGCCGATGCGCATGGCGATGAGCCACACCGCCCCGGCGGATCCCTGGAGCCACGTCACCGAGAGGAGGACGGAGAACAGGGTGAAGACGGCGAAGCCGAGGTTGTACATCCTGACCCGGCCGAACATGTCCCCCACCCGTCCCAACGTGACCACCAGGACGGCCAGCACCACCATGAACCCCATCAGCATCCACAGCATGTAGCCGGTGTTGGCCGGGGTGAGGGGTGTGAGGTGGATCCCCCGGAAGATGTCCGGGAGGGCGATCAGCACGATCGACTGGTTGACGAAGACCATCAGCGTGCCGAGCGTGACGGTGGAGAGGGCGATCCACCGGTAGCGCGCCCCGTGCGCGGACGGGGGAGGCGTGGGGCGGTCGGGCATGCCGGGAGTCTAACGTTGACGTAAAGGTCATGACCGCGCCGGTCCGGGACCCGGGGGGAGGGGCGGCCCGCCGGCCGTGCCGGGCGGCCCCACGCGCCGGGCGGCCTCTCAGGCCCCTGGGAACCGGGCCGTGCTGCCCCAGCCGGGCGGGATGCGGTCCCCGCGGAGGGGTCGGCACATGCGGTCGGCCACCCGGACCAGCATGTCCAGCTCGCGGTGCTCCCGGCGCCGGAACGCCACCGGGCGCCCTATGCACAGCGCCAGCCCGGAGTCGGTCAGCTCCCCGGCCATCACCCCGCTGCCCGACGTGGCCGCGTGGGGCGAGGCGTTCCTGGCGCCGGCGATGAACGCCAGCAGCCAGGCCATGGCGGGCACCTCGCCGGTGACGTGGACGCAGGCCTCCGAGCGCACGTCCACCAGGGCCGACCACTCCGTGTCGAACAGGTCCTCGGTGAGCCCCACCAGGGCGGCCAGCGAGGCGGAGGCGTTGGCCGTCTCGAGAATGGCCACGGCGGCGGCGATCACCTGGAGCCCCCGCTCCTCCATCCCCGGCGGCACCCGGCGGACCTCCTCGATGCCGGCGCCCTCGATGGCCTGGAGCTGCAGGCAGAGCCGGTCGGCCATGCCCTCCTCGGGGAGCTCGACCATCAGCTCGTCGACGGCCACGCCACCCGAGCGTTCCAGCACCTCGAGGCCGACCACGTTCCCGCGGATGGCGGCGATGCGGGTGGCCACGGCGGCCAGCATGCCCGGCTCGTCGGGGAGCCAGATCCGGACCGAGAGCCGTTCCGTCACGCCGTCCTCGTGATCCGGACGGTGACCGCGGTCTCGTGCTCGGGACCGCCGGCGTAGATGCCGCGGACGGGGGCGACGTCGGCGTAGTCGCGCCCCCGCGCCACCACCACGTGGCGGTGGCCGGCGGGCACGCCGTTGGTGGGGTCCCAGCCCCACCAGTCGCCTACCCAGGCCTCCACCCAGGCGTGGCTCTCGCCCAGGGCCTCCTCGCCCACCTCGGCCTCGGGGTCCGGGTGGAGGTAGCCGGAGACGTAGCGGGCCGGGACGCCGCCGGCACGGAGGACGGCCAGGGCCAGGTGCGCGAAGTCCTGGCACACGCCGCTCCCGGCGCCGAACGCCTCGGTGGCCGACGTGTGGACGTGGGTCACCCCGCGCACGTACTCGAGGGAGCCCTCCACCCATGCCACCACTGCCTCCACCGTGGCCCGCGGGGTGGCGGCGCGCAGCGAGCGGGCCACCTCCACCAGGTCCCGGCCGGGCGCCGTGTACTGGCTGGCCGCCAGGAGCTCGGCGTGGCGGTCGGCGGCGACCGCCACGTGGTCCCACCCGCCCCCGGGCGGCCCGGGGGGCGGGCTGGTCTCCACCAGGGACAGGCCCTGCACCACCAGATCGTCGTGGGGGCGGTCCACGTTGAAGGCCACCACCTGGGTGCCCCAGTAGTCCCAGTACGCGTACTGGGAGGCGACGGGGGAGGTCTGGACCCGCGCCTCCAGCGTGGTCTGGCGCGGCGTGGTGACCGGGATCTGGCGCACCTCGTTGTACGAGGCGCGGGCCGGCTGCGGGTACCGGAAGGTGGTCACGTGCTCCGTGCGGAGCCGCCACCCCCGCGGCGCCGTCACGAGCCGGCCCCCCGCCGCCACTGGGTGGGGAGGTCGTGGGCGAAGTACCGCCGGGCCACGGCGTCCGAGACCTGGGACACCGTCCGCTGCAGCCGGTCCAGCCGCCGCACCAGGTCGTCCGCCAGGGCGGACGGCGGCGAGTACTCCAGCTCGGCGCGGGCCAGGCCCACCAGGCCCCGCGCCTCGTCCCACTCCTCGGCGCGGGTGAGGCCCACCTGCTCGAGGCACTCTTCGGCCACGGTGAGCGAGGCGAAGGCCGAGCGCGGGAAGAGCCGGTCCCGCAGGAGGAAGTCCAGGACCCGGCCGGCCTCCACCACGCCCTGGGCGAGCCGCAGGTACGGCTCGTACCCGCCGCAGGCCCTGAGGAGCAGCACCAGCCCGCTGTCGGGGATCCCGTCGAAGGGCAGGGTGGCCAGTTGGCGGGCGACCACGTCCGTGCGCTCCAGGCACCGGCCGAGGGTGAAGAAGAGCCAGGTCTGATCGCGGCTCATGGTGGTGTCGGCCAGGCCGGTGATGGCGGCCGTCTGCGTCTTGACGAACGCCAGGTAGGAGGCCGGGCCCACCCGGCGGGCCAGGTCCCACTGGTGGGGCAGCTCGGACCAGGTGGCGTTGATCCGCTCCCACAGCTCCACCGGGATCACGTGGCGGACGGCGCGGGTGTTCTCGCGGGCGGCGTTCACGGCACCGGCGATCGACGAGCGGCTGTCGGGGTCGCGGGCCAGCCGCTCGGTGACCTGCCAGAGGTTGGCGGTGGCGTGGTCCGGCGGGAGCCCCATCACCGCCAGCAGCCGCTCGGCCGCGGCGTCCCCGGCCGCCCCGCTCTGCTCGAGCGCCTGGTAGACGATGACGTCCAGGATGCGGGCGGTGCCCTCGGCGCGCTCCACGTAGCGACCCACCCAGAAGGTGGACTCGGCCACCCGGCTGAGCAGCGCGTTGCTCACCGGCCCGCACCCCTCACTGCTGCTGGGCCTGCGCGGCGTCGGCCGGGGGACCGGTGTCCATCGGCGGCCCCACCTCCGCCGGCCCCCCGTCGCCCACCACCCACGTGTCCTTGGAGCCGCCCCCCTGGCTCGAGTTCACCACCAGGCCGCCCTCCTGGAGCGCCACCCTGGTGAGGCCGCCGGGCAGCACCCACACCCGCTCGCCGTCGTTCACGGCGAAGGGGCGGAGGTCGACGTGGCGGGGCTCCATGCCACCGCCCACCCACGTGGGGGCGGTGGAGAGCGGCACCATCCGCTGGGCCACCCACGAGCGCGGCGACCGCTCGACGGCGGCCGCCACCTCGTCCAGCTCGGCGCCGGTGACATGGGGACCGATCACCAGGCTCTTGCCGCCGGAGCCGTCCACCTTCTTGAACACCAGCTCGTCCCGGCGGGCCAGCGCCCGGGCCCGCTCCGCGTTGTCCACCAGGCGGTAGGTGTCCACGTTGCCCAGGATCGGGTCCTCGTCCAGGTAGTAGCGGATCATGTCCGGCACGTAGGCGTAGACGAGCTTGTCGTCGGCCACGCCGTTCCCCACGGCGTTGGCCACGGTCACGCGGCCGGCACGCGCCGCGTTGAGCAGCCCGGGGCACCCCACCAGGGAGTCGGGGCGGAACTGCAATGGGTCGATGTAGTCGTCGTCGACGCGGCGGTACACCACGTGCACCGGCACCTCGCCCTCGGTGGTCCGCAGGAAGACGTCGGTCCCGTGGCAGACCAGGTCCCTCCCCTCCACGAGGTGGACGCCCATCAGCCGGGCCAGCAGCGCGTGCTCGTAGAAGGCGGAGTTGTAGACGCCCGGGGTGAGCACCACCACGGTCGGGTCGGCCACGCCGCCCGGCGCCGCCTGGCGCAGCGCGTGGACGAGCCGGGCCGGGTAGTCGTCCACCATGCGGATGGGCTGGCCCCAGAATACCTCGGGCAGGACGCGCGCCATGGCGGCCCGGTTCGCCAGCACGTAGCTCACGCCCGACGGGCACCGGAGGTTGTCCTCGAGGACGCGGAACCGGCCCTCCTCGTCGCGTACCACGTCGATCCCGGCCACGTGGATGCGGACGCCGTTGGTGGGGTTGACCCCGTGCACCGCCCGGAGGAACCCCGGCGAGCTGGTGACGACGTGGTGGGGGACCACCCCGTCGTGGAGGACGCGGGCGCTGTTGTAGACGTCGGCCAGGAACGCCTCGAGGGCCCGCACCCGCTGGGCCACGCCCTCGGCGATGTGGGCCCACTCCCGGTCGGTGAAGATGCGCGGGACGACGTCCAGGGGGAAGGGCCGCTCCTCGCCGTCGAGGTCGAAGGTGACCCCCTGGTCCATGAACGCCCTGGCCAGGCGGCCGGCCCGGGAGGAGACGTCGTCCGGGCTCATGTCCGAGATGACCGACACCACGTCCCGGTAGGCGGCGCGGGTGCAGCCCGAGGGGTCCAGGACCTCGTCGACGGCGCGCCCGAGCGGGCCGTCCCGCTCCAGGCCGTAGCCGTCGAAGAGGTAGCCCACCCCAGCACCCTGGCACCCTGATGTTTCCCGGGCGTTTCCGGCGTGCGAACAGTTCGTGCCGGGACGGGATGCCTGGAAAAGCTGCCAGAACCAGTTGTCAGGCAGGAAATTTTCTGTCACACGAGGCGTCCTGACACGTTGTGCCGGGTGGCAGTTGTATCGTCGCTTTTCGCAGCAGCCGTGCGTGCACGCTCATGGAGGGAGCGGCGCGGCCGCCGACGGAGGACTGCCACGGAGGGACCCGCACCGGCCGGCCGGTGCGGCGAGAGGGGAGCAGCAGGTGCACAGGCAGAGTGGGCTGCCGGCGGGGGCGGCCGGGCCCGTCCCGGTCGGCTCGCGTCCCGGTGCCCTTCGGCCCGGGTGAGGGTGGGAAGCGGCCGGGTCCGGGCACGGGGTGGACCGGGAGCAGGGCGACGGCGGGAGCGCGCAGCCCCGCAGCGAGGGTGCGCCGCCGCGCCCCGGGCCGGACGGCACCGTGACGGTGGGGACGGAGGGGGAGGACCGGGAGGTGGTCGACCTCCGGCCGCTGCTCACCAGGGTGCTCCCTCCGGACTGGGAGCGCCTCATCGCCGCGCGCGACCAGCTCGCCTTCGACGCCGCGGTGCGGCGGGCGTGGCTGGTGGTCTTCTACCGTGTGGCCGCACGGACCCGTGACCGCGGCGAGGCCGAGGAGGCGGCACAGGAGGTCTTCTGCCGGGTGCTGGCGCGGATGGGCACCCTGCCGGCCGGCGAGGCGGTGCGCCGCGCCTACCTCACGAGGGCGGCCAGCAACCTCCTGCAGGACCAGTGGCAGCGCCGGGCGCGCCGCCTCGTTGCCGACTCCGCGTTCGCGGCGGACCGCACCGGGGAACCGGCCGACCCCCAGGACGTGGCCCTCAGGCGCGAGGAGACGGACCGTCTGGTCGCCGCCCTGCGCAGCCTCCCGCCCGTCCAGGCCCAGGTGCTCCGCCTCCGCATCGGGGAGGAGCTCAGCTCGGAGGAGGTGGGTGCCGTCATGGGCAAGTCGGCGCAGGCCGTGCGGCAGATCCAGCACCGTGCCCTCGAAGCGCTGCGGGCCCGCCTCGGGCGTGGAGCGGGCGGGGAGGGGTAGGCCGACCGTGCCGGCCGCCCTCCTCCTGTCACAGCGACCGCGCCGGGCCGTTGGTAATGGCATGGGGAACGACACGGCAACGGTTGAACGGCGCGGTCTCGAGGTGCTGTGGGAGGAGTCGGCTGCCGGGCCCGCCGGCGTCGACGCGCCGGTCCGTTGGGCGGACGGCGGCGGAGCGGCCGAGCCCGAGACCGCGGGCGCGGAACGGTGGCAGCGCGAGCAGCTCCTGGCGAGGGGCGCGTGCCTCGGCGACGAGGGTGCCCTGGAGACGCTGTGCCGGGACGAGTGGTACCACGTCCACAAGCTGGTCTCGGGGTCCGTGGCCCACCCGGTCGAGGCCGAGGAGCTGACCCTCGAGGTGTTCGCCCGGGCCATCGACCGGCTCTCCCACTTCCCCTACGTGGAGACCTCGTTCCGCTCCTACCTCCTCCAGTTCGCGCGGCGGCTCCTGCACGACCGCTGGCGGGCGGACCCGACCGGGCGCGTGGCGGCCACCGGGACTGGTGCCGGGGAGGTGGCGGCCGGGCTCCCGGCGTACGCGGCGAGGATCCGGCGGGAGGAGCCGGGGGCCATCCTGCTCTCGGCCGAGCAGCGCCGCCAGCTCGTGGCGGTGCTGGACCGCCTGCCCGAGCGGAGCCGGGAGGTCCTCCACCTGCGCCTGCTCGAGGGCCGGAGCACCATGGAGATCGGCGCGGACTGGGGACGGACCCCGGACGCCGTGCGCCGTGTCCAGTGCGAGGCGTTGCAGGCGCTGCGATCCGAGGTGGAGGGGCACGGGCCTCGTTGAGCGACGCACCCTCCGGCGGCACCTCACGGCACGATGGACCCCACGACGAGCACCCGCTCGACGACCTGGCCGCGCCCTCCCTCCCCCCCGAGCTGTCGGCGGTGGTCGAGGGGCTCCGCTCGCTGGACGAGCAGGCGTGGGAGTCGGCGGTGCCCATGGCCTCGTTCGCCCTCCCGCTCCACACAGCCGCTCCACCGGCGCGGCCCGCCGCCGCACCTGCCGCCGAGGGCAGGAACCGGTGGGGACGCGGGCCCGGCCGGCCGGCACGCATC
>JBOGGH010000073.1:0-8574 GCA_050743905.1 Acidimicrobiales bacterium | reverse complement strand
GCACCCGCCTGGGCCGGGCGGCGAGCCGGCCCGCGAGCCCGGCGGCGTCGCCCGCCGTGCGCACGCCCACCACGCCGTCCAGGGCGGCCTGCTCGTCGTGGGGCCAGGGCCGGTTGCGCACGCCGGTGGCCACCAGCAGCCGGTCGTAGGCCAGGTCGGTGCCGTCGTCCAGGGCCACCCGCCGGTTGGTCCTGTCCAGGGCGACCGCCCGGCGCCCGAGCCGCCACTCGACCGCTCCCAGGTCGCCGAGCCGTGCCAACGTGGTGGCCGGGGTGGTGCCGGCCCTGGCGAACGTGCCCAGGAGGACCTCCTTGGAGAGCGGCGGGCGGTCGTAGGGGGCGAGCGCCTCGTCGCCGACCATGACGAGCGCTCCCTCGAAGCCGGCCCCCCGCACGGCCTCGGCGGCGCGCAGCCCGGCGAGCGACGCGCCTACGACGACGATCCGCTCAGCCACCGTCACCGGCGCGCTCCTCGATCCTGATGGCGGCCACCGGGCAGGCCCGTGCCGCCTTCACCACCCGGTCCTCGAGCTCGGGCGGCGGCTCGTAGTCGTAGAGCAGGCCCTCGTCGCCCACGATGACAAACGCCTCCGGCGCCAGGAAGGCGCACTGGGCGTAGCCCTGGCAGGCGGTGAGGTCGACGACGACGCGCATGGAGCCCCTTTCCCCTTCTTCCCTCTTCCCCCGGCCGCTACAGCGACGCCTCGGGCCCGAGCACGCCGTCGTAGGCGATGCGCAGGTGGAGCGGCCCCCGCAGGACGGGACTGGTCCGGTACGGCGGCGGATCCTCCAGCAGCCGCGGGTTCACCAGCCGTCCCACCAGGGCGCCGAGCGCGCGGTAGATCTCGATGCGGGCCAGTGGCGCGCCGAAGCAGTAGTGGATGCCGCCGCCGAAGCTCAGGTGCTGGTTGTCCGGCCGGTCGGGATCGAAGACGTCGGGGTGGTCGAACCGCCGGGGGTCCCGGTTGGCGGCGGCCAGCATCAGGGCCACCGCCGAGCCCTTCGTGATCGTCGTGCCCCCGAGCTCGATGTCCTCGAGGGCGAACCGGTCGGGGAGGTACTGCAGGGGCGGCTCGAAGCGCAGCAGCTCCTCGGTCACCTGGGCCATGCGCTCGGGGCGGGACCGCAGCATCGCGAGCTGCTCGGGCCACCGGAGGAGGGTGAGCATGCCGTTGGCCGTCTGGTTGACCGTGGACTCGTGCCCGGCCACCAGCAGGAGGATGCCGTTGGCCGCCAGCTCCACGTCGTCGAGGTGCTCCTGGTCCTGGTCGAGGGCCAGCCGGGCGAACATGGACCCGTCCGGGTGCTCGCGCAGCCTGGCGATCAGCTCGGAGAGGTAGCCGAACATCGCCATGAGGGCACTGTCGCGCGCCTCGACCAGGCCCTGGTCCTCCACGCCGCCGAGCTGGTCGAGCCCGCCGATCAGGGCCTTGCCCCAGGCGCGGAACTGCGGCTCGTCCTCGCGGGGCACGCCCAGCAGCCGGCAGATCGCGCTCACCGGGAGCGGGTACGCCAGCTCGTCCACGACGTCGGCCTGGCCCGGGCCGAAGGCGCCGATGAGCTCGTCGATGGTGGCGACCACCGAGGGCTCCTGCTCGAGGACGAGCCCGGGCGCGCACGGGGGCCCGAACGCCTTGGTGGCCAGGCGCCTCAGCGTGTCGTGCTGCGGTGCGTCGACCGTCAACATGAGCGGGAAGTCCATGGCCGACGGGACGTAGCCGGTCTGGTTGCTGGGGTCGGAGCTGAGGCGCCAGTCGTGGAGCAGGGACCAGACGTCGTCGTACCCGCCGACCACGAAGGTCCCGTTGTCGGCCTCCACGACCGGCCGGTCGTAGAGCTCGGCGTAGACGGGATAGGGATCGGCCCGCGCTGCCAGGTCGATGATGCGCTTGATGATGTCGGAGCTCACGGCACGGGCCTGGTCGGGATGGGTGGGAATCTACGGCCGATGCCGGGTGCCGTCAACGGGCCGGTCGGGGGCTGCCGGTGCCGCCGCGGACGGGCCTGTCCCTTCCCCGTGGGCGCCGGGACCAGCGGGTAACATGCCCGCCCGGGGAGGTGCTGCGTGTTCGAGGCGCCGTGGAGGTCGAGGGCCCGCTTGGACGACGCCGGCTGGTGGACCGACGTCATGGCGAAGGCGGGCCTGCCGGCGGGGTCGGCGGTCACCGGCGCGCACCACGACCTGGTGGGCGGGACCCCGGGGGCCACCAGCGTCATCGAGAGGGTCCGTCTCGACTACGACGGGCCGCCGGGCAAGGCGCCCGACCGGGTGATCGTCAAGCGCTCCAAGGAGGAGATCGGCTTCGACCTCTCGTCGGGCTCGGGCATCGCCATGCCGCCCATCTGGGCGGTCGAGGCGAACTTCTACGCCCGGATCGCCCCGCACGTCGACATGCTCACCCCGGCGTGCTGGTACGGCGAGGCCACGGACGACGGCACGTCCGGGATCCTCGTCATGGCCGACTACAGCGACTGGACCGCCTCCGACCAGCACCACGGGCTCGACCGGGCGGAGATCGAGGCCGCGGTGGGGGCCGTCGCCGCGTTGCACGCCTGGTCCTGGGACGTCCGCGACCGGCCGGAGCTCTCCTGGGTCCCCGAGGACGCCTACGTCATGGCGGCGCACATGCCCGACATCTGGTCCCTGGTCAAGGACCCCGTCACCGAACGCCATCCGGACTTCTCGTTGCTGGCGGGCGAGATCTACGGCTACTACCCGGACCTGCTCGCCGCGGCCCGGACGCGGACCCGCTGCGTGGTGGACGGCGACTTCCGCGCCGACAACCTGCGCATGGCCGGCACGGACGACGAGGGGTACGCGCTCGCCGTCTTCGACTTCCAGATGTGCTTCTTGGGCGTGGGGGCGCACGACGTCGCCCGCATCATGGCCGACTCCCCCTCGTTCGAGGCCGGGCTGGACGACCACCGGGCGGTCTGCCGCCTCTGGCGCGACCACCTCGAGGCCCGGGACGTGGCCGCGTACTCCGAGGGCGACGCCTGGTTCGACTACCAGCTCGGCCTCGCCCTCGCCCTCCAGGTGGCCACGATCGTCGACCTCGTCCAGTGGGGCGACCACCGGAACGCCGAGACCGCGACGCGCATCGTCGAGCGGATGTACCGAGCGGCGTGCGAGTGCGACTCCCTCGCCTTCGTCCGCGGCCTGCGCTCCTGAGCGCGCCGGCCCGCCGCGCCCGAAGGCCTACGATGGCCGTCATGGGTCGGGAGGAAGCCGGGGCGCAGCCGGTGCGCGACCAGGTCTTCGAGGCGTGCCTCACCGAGGTCGCCGGCGAGGCCGTCTTCGACGTCGTCGGGCTCGGGGGGCGGCCGGAGCTGTTCAAGGAGGTCGTCGGGCGCCTCGCAGCCACGATCCCCGAGGGGACGGAGGTCCTCGCCGCCGTGAGGATCGAGGGCTCGGTGCTCGTGGGCGCCGTGGCGGCAGCCGGTGGGATCCCGTTCGCCGTCGTCCAGCGGGGACTGTCGTCCCAGTCGGCCACGCACCGGGAGATCGGCGGCGCGAGCGTCTCGGGACGGCGGGTGGCGGTGGTGGAGGCGGTGGTGGCCTCGGGCCTGGAGGCCATGGAGGCCGCGCTCGAGCTCCGCGAGGCCGGTGCGGTGGTGGGCGACGTCCTCTGCGTGGCGGCCCGTCCGGACCCGGGGACCCTGCAGCGACTGGCCGGCGACCGGCTGCGCCTCTGGCCGGTCTTCGCCTGGCAGGACGGGTAGGCGGGCCACGCCCGGCCGGCCCCGGCGTGCACCGTCAGCCGGTCGCACAGGTCGTCGTAGCGGCCCAGCGCATGGAACACGGCCGCGCCCGAGCGGGTAGAGCCCTATGCCGTAGCCGGCGGGCGAGTACGCCGGCGCCCGCTCGAGCACCGTGACCTCGTGCGATCCCGTCCGGGCGAGGAGGGCCGCCGCGGCCAGTCCCGCCATGCCCCCGCCTGCCACCACCACCTGCATGTCCGCCTCCGGCGTCCTGCCGCGCACGCCACGCGGCCTCCGTCGCCGACCGTAGCCCTCCCCCCGCCGGACATAGGGGATGAACTGGGGTTTCATGACGGCGACGGCCGCCGCGGGACCGGGGGGCGTTGACACGTGACCAAATAGTCACATATGATCGACGGCGTGGACGACGACGACCGTGTCTTCAGGGCGCTCGCCGACCCCACGCGTCGCTTCCTCCTGGACCTGCTGTACGAGCGCGAGGGCCGCACGCTCTCCGAACTCGAGGCCGAGGTGGCGATGACGCGCTTCGGGGTGATGAAGCACCTGCGCCTGCTCGAGGAGGCGGGGCTCGTGGTCACGCGCCGGTCGGGCCGGGAGAAGCTGCACTTCCTCAACCCAGTCCCGATCCGGCTGGTCCACGACCGGTGGATCGACAAGTACACCGAGCGCCAGGTCTCGGCGCTCGCCGAGCTGAAGACCGAACTGGAGGCAGGAGCATGACGGCATCGACACACGCGACGCAGACGGTGCAGATGCACCGCGTCTACATCAAGGCCACGCCGGAAGCCATCTGGGAGGCCCTCACCAGGCCCGAGTGGACGGTACGGTACGGCTACGCCCCGCTGCTCGAGTACGAGCTGCGGCCGGGCGGCGCGTTCCGCGCCCACGCCAACGAGGGCATGAAGGCCCTGGGGTGCCCGGAGGTGATCAGCGACGGCGAGGTGCTCGAGGCAGACCCGCCGCGACGGCTCGTCCAGACGTGGCGCATGACGATGACCCCGGAGCTGGCCGCCGAGGCGTTCACCCGCCTCACGTACGACATCGAGCCGGTCCGGGGCGGGGTGACCAGGCTCACCGTCACCCACGACGTCACCGGCGCTCCCATGTGGGCCGCCGTGGTCAGGGGCGAGAGCGAGGCCACAGGCGCCGGCGGCGGGTGGAGCGAGATCCTGAGCGGGCTGAAGACGCTCCTGGAGACCGGCGAGCAGCTCCCCTTCCAGAGCGGGCCCGCGTGACGCCGCGCCCGGGGCGCCGGGTTGGCCTCCCGGGACGTCCGGTCCGGGGGCGCGGCGGCCCGGCGGGTGGGCGTCGGGGATGAGCCGTGTGCGCTGCCGGGGATGTGGCGCGTGGGTTTCCGGAGCAGCCGGGCCCACCCACCGCTACATCCCCGCCGCGCCCGGCTGCTGGGAGCGCTACGCCTCGCTCGCCCGACCGCCCGGTCGGGCCTGAGGTCGCCTCAGGCGATCGTGGGCACGGCGCCCACGATGTCGCGGGCCGTGACGCCGAGCTCGGGGAGCGAGCCCAGGAACTGGGCCCCGCCGAAGGCGAAGACGCCGCCGTCCGAGCCGATCAGCCAGTAGCCGGCTGTGCCGGCGGTGCGCACCAGGCCGACCACCGGCACGGCCGGGGCGACCCCGAGGGACGGCAGTGTGCCGAGGTCCCGGGCGTCGCCGAAGGCGAAGACGCCGCCGTCCACGGTGACGAGCCAGTAGCCGGCGCCGGTGGCGGTGGCGGCGATGGCCGAGACCGGCCGCGACGAGCCCCCGGCTGTCCCGAGCTGCCGCGCCGAGCCGAAGGCGTAGACCGTCCCTGTGGCCGAGACCAGCCAGTAGCCGTTCCCGGACGGGGTGGCCGCGACGCCCACCACGTCGTCCACCGAGATCCCGTCACCGGGCAGCGACCCCGAGAACGAGGCGTTGCCGAAGGCGTAGATCCCGCCGTCCCTGCCCACGAGCAGGTAGCCCCCGCCTGTGCCGGTGGGGACGATGCCCGTGATGGGCTGGGCGGGCTCGATCCCGAGGCCGGGGAGGGACCCCAGGAACGGGGCGTCGCCGAAGCTGAACACCCCGCCGTCCGATCCCACGAGGAAGTAGCCCCGGTCGTCGGCGGTGGGCACCATGCCCACGACGTCGTCCACGGAGACGCCCAGCCCGGGGAGGGAGCCGTGGAAGCCGCCGGGGTCGCCCGTGGGGAGGACGAACACCCCGCCGTCCGACCCCACCAGGTCGTAGCCCGAGCGGGAGGGGCCCCCGGCGGTGTCGCGGCCGGCGGTGTGGTCCTTGGCGGTGGTGTGGCCGTTGGCGGCGGTGTGGGCGGGAACGTCGGGTTCGTGCAGTTCGCCGCGGTCAGGTGCTCGGGGGGCGCCCCGGTCATGGCGCCCACGGCGTCGGCCAATGCCTGGCTGAGCTGGGGGGGCAGGGGCGCGTAGCCGGTGGCGGCGAGATCCTGCTGCCCGGCGCAGGCGACGTAGAGCATGAACCGGGTCATCGCGTCCGTGACCGCGGGATCGGCGTAGGAGCCTTCGCACGTGGGCAGGTCGGAGCTCGTCGCGCACTGGTACACGATGTAGGAGTAGAAGGAGATCGGGTAGGCCGCCGGATCCGTGGATGTGTAGACGCCGTCGAGATCCTCCGACGTGTCCGGGGCCATCACCGCCGCCTGCAGCGCGGCGGTGATGCCGGTGGCCGTCGGCTGGACCCAGTGCCCCGACGCATTGCCGATCGACGCCACCGTGTTGCCGTAGACCTTGGCGTAGCCGAGCTCGTCGTAGCCGATCGACCAGAGGCCGCCCGGGCCGGCCACGAACTGCGCCTGCTGATCGGCGCCGGACCACGAGCTTGTCCGCACGAAGCCCGGGCCGCCCCGGCAGTCTGTGATCTGCCAGACCCGGTATGTGGGGTCGAACCCGCAGCGCTGGGCCCATGTCCGGAACTGTGCGGGGTCCTCGTGCCGCACGAAGTCGTAGAAGAGCGCCGTCAGGCCCGACTGGCCCGACCGGTAGTCGACGTCGATCGGCTCGTTGGGCAGGGTGAGGCCTGTGTTGTCGGCGCTGATCGTGGGGCTGTCCCAGTTGGTGATGATGCCCAGGAAGATCTTGGCAACCGTGAGCCGTGAGAGCCGGAGGTCGGTGACCGGGTGGTCCCCTGTCACGTCGGTCGCCACGTGGTACAGGACCGCCGAGGCCGATCCCAGGTCGGGGGCGTAGGCGAACCCTCTCGGCACGCCCTCGCGCACGGCGGCGGGCGGTGTGGCGACGTTCGCGTAGAGCTCGCTGAACTCCGCCTCCGAGCCGGCGAAGTCGACGGCTGTGCGGGCGTACGAGGTCAGGCCCTGGCCTGTACCGGTGGCGGTGTACTGCACGTCCAGGCCCGACCGCTGAACCGTCTCGGTCCATGTCTGGAAGGCGAGGGCGGCGTAGGTGGAGCCCTCCCCGGTCACCGTCACGGCTGTGGCCGGTGTGGCGGCTGTGGCGGCCGCGGCCGGTCGTGCGGCCCGCGGGCCGAGGAGCACGGAGGCCGTCGCCACCACCACGGCCGCGAGGGCCAGGCGACACCACCTCGAACGCTGGTCCATCCTCGTCTCCCGTGTCGTCCAGGGAGCCTCGTGCGCCGGGACCCGCAACCGCCGCGCCGGGCGGCGCGCCCCCGGTGGGTGCCAGTGTGGCAGGGGGTGCGGACGCCCCGGTGAACGCCGCGCGTCCCCGGGATGAACCTCGTGCGACGCCCCGGTGACATCGCGGCCCGGTTGAGCCAGCCCCTGAGCCGGCCGGCGCCGGGCCCGCCCTCCGGGCTCAGGATCCGGTGCCCAGGCCGGCGACGTTCTGCGCCGTGGACGAGATCTGGCGGAGGTGGAGGCCCACGTCCACCGGGACCGTGGCGCCCGACCGGCCGGGGCCGGTGCCGAGCTGGCCGTTCTGGTTGTCGCCCCAGGCCCACAGCCGCCCGGTGCTGTCCACGGCGTAGCTGGCGTAGCCGCCGGAGCAGACCGTGGAGAAGGTGACCCCCTTCGGCACGTGCACGCGGACCGGCACGAGCGAGCCGGCCCGGCTCCCGATGCCGAGCTGGCCGCGGTCGTTGCTGCCCCACGCCCAGACGGTCCCGCCGTCCAGGACGGCGATCGTCTGCCCGTTCCGGGCCCCGCTCCCGCCCTGGAACACCTGGGCCACGGCGCCGGGGAGCCGGACCCTCACCGGCACCGGGCTGTCCGTGGTGGTGCCGTTCCCGAGCTGGCCGGCGGCGTTGTACCCCCAGTTGAGGTAGACGCCGTCGGCCAGCAGGGCCCCCGAGCCCTCCCACGAGGAGGTCAGCGTGGTCACCTTCGTGCCCTGGGGCAGCCCCACCACCGGGGTGGGCGTGGTGGCGGTGGCCGTGCCGCCGTTGCCCAGCTCGCCGGCGTCGCCGCTGCCGCAGGCGTACACCGTGCCGTGGGCGTCGACCAGCGCGTGCGTGCGGGCCCCGGTGGCCAGCGTGACGTCGCTCAGGGGCAGCCGCTGCGGCCGGCGCACCACGAGCCCCCCGAGGCAGAGGTCGTGGTCGGCGTCCAGGCCCCAGCCCCAGGCGTGGCCGGCGCTGTCGATCGCCAGGCCGGCGTCGAACGGCATCGGGTTGGCGAGGGAGGCGATCCGCACCCCGGTGGGGAGGGCCACCTTCACCGCCGTCGTTTCGTACGGCGTGAGGTGGCCGTCGCCCAGCTCGCCGTAGGTGTTCACGCCCCAGGCGTACACGGCGCCGCCCGAGGTGAGGGCGTAGCCGTCCGAGTTCGAGGTGGCGACCTGCACCACCTTCCCCCGGACGCCGGCCACGCGCGTGGGCGTGGAGAGCTCGAGCTGCTGGATCTTCCCCTTGTTCCCCAC
>JBOGGH010000072.1:0-8659 GCA_050743905.1 Acidimicrobiales bacterium | reverse complement strand
GGCCGGGTCCAGCTCCATCAGCAGGACCGAGTGTTCGCCATGCCAGGTGGCGGCCAGGGCCGCCGCCAGGGTGGTGACCCCGCAGGAACGGACCGAGCCCAGCGCCACCACGCTCATCCTCAGTCTCCTGCCCCGACTTCGATCAGGCTGGCCTGGCCGGCTGCGGCCAAGGACGCCACCTCATCCGCGTCGCCCGTGGACACCTGGAGGGAGAACACCGTCGGGCCGTTCGAGCCGGCCGCCGCGACATCGACGGCCAGGACCGTCGCCCCGATCGGGGTGCCGCTCGTGGTCGTGCCGGTGCCGCTCCCCGACGACGAGACGACCGGGACGACCTGCACGCGGTCGCCGGCCGCGAGGTCGGGCGGGTAGGCGCCGGCCTTTAGACCCACCGCCACCACGTCGGACCCCGAACCGACCAGCGGCGCGGGTCCCACCGCGGAGTCGGTCAGCAACGAGCCGGCCAGCAACGGCACCGCCGCCCGACGACCCACCACGCCCGACTCGCCGCCGACCGGGACCGCCTGCACGCCGCTGCCGGTCGACACCCGCGCAGATCGAAGGTCGCCCGCAGTGAGCACCTGGCCGGCGGCGACGGGGTGGGCGACCACCAGCACCTCCTCCCGGCTGCCCAGGTGCAAGGACGCGTCGGTGAAGGCAAGGGCGCAGCCGAGCACCAAGAGCACACCGATCATGACGAGAGGAAGCTGGCGGTGACGACCGGAAGCCGCGCCGCGCCCGCCGGCCGGGCGGGGACGTTCGGATGCCCGCTGACCGTTGGTTCGAGTTGCCTCTGCCGTGGTCGCCATGCAGGTGCCCTTCCTCAGTTGCCTCCGGAGCTCGCCGTGTTGATCGCCTGTGACTCGGTCACCTGCACCGCCGCCTCGGCGGCCGGGCCGGCCTGGACGCCGAGGTTCCCGCCGCCGGGCGCGCCGACAGCAGTCCAGGTGACCGACCAGTAGACCGTGGCCGTCACCGTGTAGGCGCCCGCTTGCGGCCACGTGTAAGAGCAGTCCGTCGACCCGTTCGGGTCCGACGCGCTGTACGGCGTACCGGGGCCGTCGCAGGTGACGCTCTGGCCGTCGCCCATGTCCCAGACGACCTTCGACGGCGTCGCGATCGCTGTCGCCGTGACGGTCCCCGCCGAGGCCGTCGCCGTGAGCGTTCGCCAGGCGCCGGGATCGATCCACAACCACGTCGCCACCTCCACCAATTGCGCGCTGCCCGACGGCGGTGCCATCTCGATCGTCGGCGACCCGAACGCCAGCTGCTTCACCGCCTGCTGACCGACCGCCACCGGGGCCACCTGGACCACCCCTGCGGCCGGCTGAGCACCGGTCACCCAGATCGGCGGCATCGGATCGATCACCCCCGGGCCAGCGCAGTCAGGAAAGATCCACTGCCCCGGCTGCGGCCCACCCACCCCGATCGACGCGGTGGCCGATGGGCCGCCCGCCGCGTAGGTGCAGCCGTAGGGCTGGTTCGGGTTCGGGGCACCCTGCGGCGGATCGCTCGTCCCCGCGGCCGCCCAACTGGAGTTGGCTGGCGGGATCCAGTAGGTGTGCCCAGCCTCCACCGTGAGCTGCCCGCCCGACGCCTGCGCGTTGGCATAGTTGTTCTGCCCGTCGCCGTCGGACGCCCACGCCCGCCCCGCCCCGGCCCCGAACGGTGAAAGGGCGGCCAGCACGGCGGCGGGGATCACGAGCCGGGCGCGCATTTCCCGTCCGTCACCGTCTGCTTGGACACCATCCACGACCCGCCCGAGACGACCAGCATGGCGGTCACCCCGTCGTTCTCCGGCGGAGTGACCGGCGGCACGGGCTTGCCCGTCGCCTGGTAGACCAACTCAGTCGCGCTGTAGGCGCAGTCCACCACCGTCGCCGACGTCGCCGACACCGCCGTGACCTTCGGATGCAGCGTCGTCGCCCCCCGCCCCACGATCCCCTGGCGCTGATCGGCCAGCAGGTTCGCCTTCACGCTCTTAAGCTGCGGGTCCACCATCGTCGTCGCCAACGCCGGGTCCTCCGGGTTGGCGGTCGCGAGCGCGTGCTCGAACGCCGACCATGCAGCGCGGTACGCAGCGAGCACCGCCGTGGACGCTGACGTTGCGGTGGTCGTTGAAGTCGGAGTGGTCGAGGTCGCAGCCGACGTCGAAGATGTCGTCGACGTTGCCGAGTTGGCGCCGGGCGAAGACGAGCAGCCCGCCAGCGCGCACAAGCCAACGAGGGCGGCGACCACCGTCGCTCCACCGACACGCCGACGATGTCGCATAGGCGCGTACCTCCAACAGAAGACGGGCCGTACGAATGCCAGTCAGGCTGACAGACCCACATTTCCATTGGTTTCCACCTTTACATCACGCAAAACGGCACTTCAACGAGCCTTGGGTTACCCACAGGTACCCAGCGGTACCTCCTCCTCGGGCAGACGCGAGAACTCGACTCCCCACTACTCGCCGCGCGTGCTCCAGTGTCGGCGTGCGGCTTCGACGTGCGACCACTTGGCGCCGAGCCACTGTTCCAGGACACCGAGGGTTCGTGTAGAGATCGACCAAGCTCGGTGAGCTCATAGAGAGTTGCAGTCTCCATACGGCTGGGATCGAGGTGGCGCGCTACCAAGCCGTCGCGTTTGGCTCGCCGGAGCTTGTCGGTGAGCACCTTATGCGAGACACCGTCGAGGGCATCATCGAGGTCTTGGTATCGGCGGCCACATTCAGAAAGCCGGTATTCGAGCCGAACCCTGAGCTTCAACGCCGACGAGGGTGAGGTCGTCATCTTCCGGTGTAACGGCGCCAGGATCTGGCCGGCCTACGTCGCCTCCATCGTCAAGCCCGACCTCGGGATCAGCCTGCGGCGAGAATGAGCGGCCAGCGGAGCCGACCCGCCAGCGACCACCTGGATCGGTCGCGTTACCTCAGAGAGCCGTTTGGGGCGGTGGACGAGGTTCTATGAGCGGGTCACATCATGGTCGCCGTGTCTGCGCTTAGGTCATGCTGAATTGGCTTGCATAGGCAACGCAACGCAACGCAACGCAACGCAACGAGAAGGCTCACATGTGGGCGTCCAGATCACCCGTTCAGGCTCGCGTTCGTGCGCGGACAGCTGGCAATGGTCGGCAACGCAGATCGACGGTTATCTCCCGCGCAGACCGGCGGCCGAATGATCAGAGCACCGACTATCTCTCGGGTTCAGGTCCGCCGGGAGCAACGCACGTCACGCTGACGGTCCTCCGTCGCCCGTTCGTGTGCCGGCCAACTCGTGCATCAGTGAATCCCCGTGCGAGACACCGATCGGCGAAGACGCTGGCGTGATCATCGGTCCATCCGTGGCTGGCGAGACCTCGGGCGCCTGGCCGGGTGTGCCGTTCGATGACCACGAGCCGCCCCCGGGGCCTGAGCACTCGCAGGGCCTCGCGCAGCCCGGCGTCGAGATCGGCCCAATGGTGGACCGAGGCGATCGACCACAGTACGGAGGCGGAATCATCGGGGAGGGGCAGGGCTTCGGCCGCTCCCTCGACGAAGCGCATCTTCTCCGATGTCTGGCTGAGGAGCCGGGCCACCCGGAGCATGATCGGAGCCGGATCCACCCCAGTGACCGACGCGGCCCTCCGCGCCGCTCGCCGGACGGCGGCGCCGGGTCCGCAACCTACGTCCACGACGACGTCTTCGGGCCTGAGCCCGCTCAGCTCCTCGGCCAGGCGGGCGTCGCCCTGCCGACCCAGGATCATGGTTACAGCGCCAAGAAGTCCGGTCAGCCCGGCGAAGCCCGGGTGGTGGGCGTGGTGGTTGGGGGCACGAGCGTCCTCGATCCTCATTCCCCAGACCTTGACAGTTGAACCCAGGTGCAAGTCAAGTAGGGACGTGGCTGAGCTTCTGACCATCGGCGAGATCGCCCGCCGGGCGCACGTCGCCACCTCCACGATCCGTTACTACGAGCGACGCGGCCTTCTTGACCCTGACGAACGACGGTCAGGACAGCGTCGCTACCGCACCGAGACCCTCCGCCGGCTCGTATTCATCGGCTTGCTGCAGGACGCCGGCCTGGCCTTGGACGAGATCGACGGGATCCTGCGAGCAGCCACGGTCGGCGACTGGAAGGCCATTGCTCGACGGCGCCTCGCCGTTCTCGACGAAGAGCTCATCCAGCTGAAGCACTCCAGGGATCTCCTTGCCGCGGCGCTGGGCTGCCGATTCGATCATCCCGCCACCGACTGTCAGAAAATGGGTGCCGAGATCGATCGTCGTCTTTCGATCGGACATGAGGAGGAATAGCTCGCGCGACGGGGCATCTGGGACACAGAACGATCCATCGAGACGCTCTCTTCGACTTGTAGCGCCGACTCGCACATAGCGACGGATCACGTACGCGCTCCGAAGAGCGCGACGTGTCCCAGGTTATGCAGATGTCGACATAACTGGGACTATGCCGAGGACCGGATTATGTGCTGACTGCCTTTCGTGGCGCGTCGCGGGAGCGAGAGTCGTGGTGGCGCGTCGGCATAATCAGAAGTCTTGGAGGAAGGCGAGGAGACGGTCAACTTTGAGACGAGCTCCCGCCAGCTACGTGGCCGACATCCAACCCGGTGACGTCATCGACTTCGACCTGCACGCCTGGCACGCCTGGCACGCCTGGCACGCCAGTGTCGGCGGTCGGGACCGCCTGGCCTGGACCATCATCTACCAGAACTGTCCGAAGACCGAGGCCGAGGCCGAGATGACGCGGCGCTCGATGGCCGACAGCTTCGAACAAGCGTTTCGGGGCTTGGACGGCTACCAGCTATCCGGTCTGGCGTGATTGGCTGGTCGACGCCGCATCCGAGCCCGGTCGCCGACCGGTGATCGAACGGATGCGGGTGGCGGGCGTACTCGACCTTCCTGGCGCGGAGCTGAGCTGGCGAGCGACCCCCGACCGACGGGCAGGTTCCTGCTCAACGTTGGCCACCAAGCCATGAGCCCGAGAACTCCCACAGTTGGGCCACGTCGACCTTCGGGTTTCTGGCCCCGACGAGTGCGTGCAGGCGGGATGCGGACTCGTGCACGGGCTACGCGCCCGACGCTCGCTCCGCTCCAGTTTCCAATCGCCCTTTGAGCCTCTTCACGTTCGCAGGCATCTCTTTGCGGGCTTGAGGTTGCACGAGGAGTGGGACGAGGACGTGGCCGATCCCGTGTCCGGAGAAGTCGATCTCGATGGTCACTCGTGAACGCTGTTCACTTTCGAGCGCCTCGACGGTGACGTTCACCTCGGCGCGGATCGGGCCATCGATGCCCCGTACGCCCCAGGTCCGGGGCGGCTCGATGTGCGTGACCTCCGAGGTCACCGAGCGCTGGGCGAATCCGATACGCCGGGTGCTGACGCACAAGTCGCCGACCGACGGTGGACCGTAGTTTGCCATGTGCCCGCTGACAACGCCGTCCTGCCATTCGCCGAACCGGCTCGGATCGGTGACGTAGGCGAACACTTCGGCCTGTGGGCGTTCTACTTCGATGCTGGTCGAGATCGACATCGTCACTCCTGCGCGCTGAACAGTTCGGCGTACCTGCGCAGGTAGAGCGGCCAACCCTGTTCGCCGTCGACGCCTTGGCGGACGCCTTCCCAGCCGTCCCCGTGATGTTCGAGGTTGCGATGCTCTAGCTCGACTCGGGTTCGATCGGGTGCCTCGGCGACGAATCGCACCTCGACCTCGCTGGTCTTCTCGGGATCGGCCTCGATCTGCCAGGTCGGGCCGATGTCCCAGCTGATCACCAACCGGTGAGGAGGTTCGTAGGCGAGGACGCGAGCCCAGCGACATTCACTGCCGTCGACACCACGGTCATAGAGCGAGCCGCCGACGCGAGGCTCAAACACGGTCGCGGCGATCTCCACCCCGAGCATGTTGTGCTCGGGAGGCTTGAAGCGCCCGAAGTCCTGGGTGAAAACCTTGAATGCCTTGTCGATCGGAGCGTCGACGACGACCGAGTGTCGGACACTGTTGGCGGATCGCTGCTGACTCATGATTCCTCCTCGCTGCGTGCTTCGACGGTTGACTTGTAGGCCGCCATGGCCTTACCCCAGAACCGGTCAAGCTGGTCTCGCAAGGCAGCCAACGCGTCGGGGTCGATCCGGTAGACGCGGCGGTTGCCCACGGCCTGGTCGATGACCAAACCGGCTTCTTTAAGTACGCGCAGATGCTGGGACACCGCCGGGCGGCTGACCGGCAGTTCCTTGGTGAGGTCGACCACCGCCAGGGGGCTCTCGGCCAAGCGCTCCAAGATGGCCAGGCGGGTGGGGTCACCCAAGGCCATCAGCGCCGACTCTCGGTAAGCATCCACCGACCGTCACTCTACACTTACCAAGCTTGGCGTTAACCCGGTCTGAAACTCGCCCCGGGCCTTGACTCTGTACCTAGGTACCGGGTTTGCCCTGACATCGTGTGTCGCAGTTCGCCGTCGAGGCGCGTGTGAACGTCCAGACCCTCCGTTACTACGAGCGCCGGGGCCTGCTACCCGAACCCGAGCGAATAGTTGACGGGGTCGAGGAATGCGCCACGAAACCGACTGGGGTCGTTGTCAGTTGGCGATCGCTACGGCTTTGTCGTGGAGTGAGCGGTCGGCCACTGACGCGAGCATGGCGGTGGCGAGATCGGCCCGACGCAGATTCCAGCAATGGGCTAGCGGTCGCCCGACAGCGGTCCGGTACTTGCCGGTTGCAAGTCCGTTAGTAAGGCGCGGAGGTCGGAACACGGTCCAGTCAGCCCCGCTGTCTACCAGTAGCCGCTCCATGGCAGCCATGTCAGCGTAACCGCCGCCGAAGAAACGCCACAGGAGCGGGTGGACGAGGGTTCTATCGAGGGCGGATCTCTCCGCCGACGGGGCGACGGGCGCTGCTGAGACGCCGACGAAGCGGCGAACGCCGGTCCGCTGCATGCCGTCGAGAATCGCCGTGGTGCCGACGGAGTACACCGTGGTAGGTCCCTTGAGGTCTCTGCTGCCAAGGGCTGAGAGGACCACATCGGAGCCCTCGAAGGCCGCCCGCGGCAGAGGAACGTCCATGACGTCGGCCGGCACCACGTCGAGGCAGGGGTCCGAGAGGGTCACGGCGTCGGGTCGCCGGGCGACAGCGATTACCTGATGGTCGGCGGCAATGGCTTGGGTGACCATCTCGACACCCGTTGGCCCGGTGGCCCCGAAGATCGTGAGCTTCATCTCTGCCTCCTCTGATAGGGTTAGTAAATACACACTAACCTAGGATCCAGGCCCCTGCCCACAAGGAGTAGCTGTGACCACGACCAGAGACCGGATCCTCGATGGGGCGCTCGCTGTCATGCGAGAACGTGGCCTGGCTCGCACGACCACCAAGGAAATCGCCCGGGCGTCCGGGCTTTCGGAGGCCGCCCTCTACAAATTCTTTGCCGACAAGGAGGACATCTTCCTGTGCGTCCTGAAGGAGCGGCTCCCAAAGGTCGCCGTGATCGAAGACGACTTCGGCGACGTGGTGGGACAGGGATCACTCGGGGAAAGCCTGCAGGTAATGATCGAGCAGATCGAGCGCTTCTACGAAGAGTCCTTGCCGATCGCCATGTCATTGTTCTCCGACTCAGCCTTGCTGGCCCAACACCGCCAGTCGCTCCGCCAGAAGGGTGCCGGTCCCGAAGCCGTGCTCGAACGTGTAACCGCGTACCTTCGGGCCGAGCAGACGACGGGGCGGATCAAGCCCGATGCCCCCGTCGCTGGAGCCGCTGCCGCTCTCGTCGGAGCGAGCATGCACCAAGCCTTCCTTCGCTGCTACCACGGCACCAAAGGGAAGAAACTCATTCGTGCCGCGACCCCGAGCGAGATCGCACAGGCGCTGGTCGCGAGCCTGACTGATTCCTAGCTTGGCTGGCGCTCGCTCGACGAAAAGACGCCCCGACCCGCTGCGTTCGATACCCTGAACCCTCGCGGATCGACGCCCGAAAGCTAACCCGCGCCCGATCCACCGTCGTCCCGCAATGAGGCGCACCAGGTCGTTAACACCTTGCTTTCTCTACGCGGCGAAGGTCTCATCGGCTCACATGCTCCAAAGGGCTTGGGTGGGCGACATACGGGCGGCGCGCAGGGCAGGGAGGAGCCCGGCAATGGCCCCGATGACGAGGGCGGCGGCGAAACCGCCGGCCCATGCTTCGCTTGGGATGACAACCTGCCAGTGCTGGGTTACGGCGTAGATAGCGGTGGCCCCGACTCCGATCGCAACGCCAGCGGCGCCGCCGAGAAGGGCGAGAAGGACGGCTTCGGACAGGAACTGCGTGCGTATGTTTCCTCGGGTGGCACCGAGCGCTCGCCGCAACCCGATCTCCGACCGGCGCTCCAGCACGCCGATCAGCATGACGTTGCCCACACCGACCGCTCCGACCAGGAGCGAAATCGCGCCGAGGCCAAGGAACAGGCTGCTGAAGGCCTTCTTGGTCTGGAGCTCGGCCACGAGTGCGTCGGAGGGCTGGCTCACGTCCACCTGACCGGGGTTCTCGGGATTGGCGGTTTCGGCGAGCACGGAGTCAACTGCCGCCACTTCGTCGGTTCGCGCCCGCGCATAGATGGTGGAGGGATGGCCGTCGAGGCCAAGGTATTTCTCTGCGGCGCCAAAGCCCACGAGGACCGAGGAGTCAATCTCAGGAGCCAACACCGCGGGGTGCAAAAGGCCAACCA
>JBOGGH010000071.1:0-8722 GCA_050743905.1 Acidimicrobiales bacterium | reverse complement strand
GCCGTGGGCACGGGACCGCGCTCGCCGAGCGTCACGTCGCCCGAGGGGCGCGGGTGACGTGACGAGGCCCGCCGAGCTGGTGGAGGCGTACGTCGACCGTGTGCTGAACGGCAAGGATCGGTCGGTGATCGGCTCCGTGTTCCATCAGGCCTTCGTCGACCGGGATCCTCTCGTGCTCCCGGGCGTGCTGGTGGGCGAGGGACTGGACCGCCGGGCCGGCGTCGAGGCGCAGGTTCGCCTGCTGTCCGCCCCCGGAGTTGACATCCGCTTCACGCTGGAGGACGTCTTCGACGACAACCGGGAACGGGCCGCCTACCGCCTCTTCGGGGAGGGAAGCCTCCCGCTCACCGTCGAGCAGGAGCACAGGACGGACGGACGGGCAGCAGACGGGCCGTCCACGGTGGTGCTGCGGGGGCTCGACGTCGCCGGCACCGATCTCGCCTTCGAGAGCAGCGGTCTCCGCCGGGAGCAGGCGCTGCCCCAGCGCCTGTCGATCACGTACGCGTGCGTGGGCGTGTTCCGCGCCGAGCACGGGCAGCTCGCCGAGCGGTGGGGGAGGCCACGCGTTGACTAGGACAGCGGGGGAGGGCACGAGCTCGACGGCGGCCGAGGTGGGCCCGGTGCCCCGGACCGGCCAGTCGGTGGTGCTGGGCCCGGTGGACCAGTGGACCGATTTCCTCTACCGGCTGGCCATCGACGAGCGGATCGGCTGGCGGTGGCGGTTCACCGGCGCCGTCCCGCCGAGGGCGGTCTTTGAGCAGTCGCTCTGGAACGGGGTGCTGACCCAGTTCGTCGTCGTGGAGCGTGCTCGCTCCGTGCCCATCGGCTGCGTCATGGCCTACAACGCGGAGATGAACCACGGGTTCGCCTACGTCGCCGCGGCGCTGATCGAGGAGGCTGCCGGGTCGGGCGTGGGGATCGAGGCGGTTGACCTGTTCTGCGGCCACCTGTTCGCCTGTTACCGCCTGCGCAAGCTGTACTTCGAGGTGCCCGACTACAACCTCGGGCAGTTCGCCTCGTCGCTCGACTGGCTCCTCCGTGTCGAGGGCTGCCTGAGGGACCACACCTACTACGGGGGGAGGCTGTGGGACCGGCACCTCCTGGCCCTCTACAAGGAGGACTACGACGCCGCCACACCCCGCAAGCTGGGCCGTCACCCCGGAGTCCCGGATAGCGCATTGGGTGTCCGAGGTGCAGTGGACGGCTCGGGTGATCTGGACGAGGCCCAGATCCTCTCGCTGATCTCCGAGGAGCTCCAACTGCCGCCCGGGACCGGCGCCGAGTCGTCCCTCGCGGACGACCTCGGGTTCGACTCGCTGCGGCTCATCGAGCTGGTCACGTTCGTGGAGAGCCTGGCCGGCTGCGAAGGACGCGACGTGCCTGACGAGTACCCCCTCCTCGTGACGGTCGGCGACGCCGTCGAGTACTACGGCAGCCTCCTCGCACGACCAGCGCCAGGCGAGCCGGAGGGTACCTCGCCCTGACGGCCGCGTTGGCGGGTCAGCGGCGCAGCGGGCTGGAGCCGGCCAGCCCGAGCAGCTCCTCGCTCACGTAGCGCTGGGCCGGCCGCCCCCTCCCGGACGGCGGGGCCGCAGGGTGAGGGGTGAGGACGCCGGCGTCCACGAGCGTCCGCAGGGCGGTGCCGGCACCTTGGCGGGTCAGGCCGATCTCCTCGGCCACGACGGGCGCGGTGAGCACCAGGTGGCGGGGCAGGAGGTCGAGCACCCGCCGGGCGCCGGCGTCCGATCGCAGGCTGCGCTCCCTGCCGCAGGTGGACAGCTTCGCCTCCCAGCCGGCGCGGATCCTCTCCACGTCACCGACCATCTGCCGCTGCGCTCGGCTCGCGCCCGAGACGGCGTCGGCGAACCATGCCACCCACGCGCCGGTCTGGTCGAAGCGGTACTGGGTGAGCCCGGCCGTGTACCCGCCGACGTCGGCGGCGAGCCGGACGCTGACCGGCGGGGGCGTGAGCAGGCGAAGCCGCCGGGTCAGCCGTCCAGCAGGGTGGGGTCGAGGCGCAGCTCCCGGCGGGCCATGGCCTCCCAGAACCCCACGAACCCCTCGCCGTCCGAGCGCTCGAAGAACGACCGCGCCGGCTCGGGCAGGGGGCGCCCGCCACCCAGGGCCTCCACGTGCCACGCGTGGCGGCACCGCTGCTCCAGGGCCACCGCCCGCTGGTGGGCGGCCCGCACGCTCCCGGCCAGCACGAAGACCCCGTGGTTGGCCAGCAGCGCCAGGTCGGCGTCGCCCATGGCGGCCACGGCCAGGGCGGCGGCCCCGGGGTCGTTCACCGGCCCGTCGTACTCGTCCACCACCACCAGGTTCCCCCCGCCCAGGGCCGAGCTCTGGTCGTAGCAGTCGGGCACCCGCTGGGCGTCGGCCCACACCGTGCCGAAGCGGGGGTGGTGGTGGACCGCCACGGTGACGTCGTCCCGGGCCCGGTGGAGCGCCAGGTGCAGCGGGATGCCGAGCGGCACCGGCCAGTCGCCCTCGAGCACCGTCCCGTCCAGGTCTATCCGCAGGACGTGCTCGGGCCGCAGCTCCTCCCACACCAGCAGCCACGGGTTGCAGAGCAGCGTCCCGTCCGCCTGGCGGTAGGTGATGTGGCCGGCCAGGTGGTCGTCGTAGCCCTCGCGCCACAGGGTGCGCGCCAGCAGCACCAGCTCCTGGCGGGGCGTCAGGTCGGGCAGCAGGCCGTCCGGCCGGGGGCGGGCGGCGTGGAAGCTCACGGCCGCCGGTCGTCGGGCAGCGGCCAGCGGTAGAGCCGGGCGGCGTTCTCGTGGGTGAGCTTGCGCAGGTCCTCCACCGGCAGGTGGCCCCAGGCGCGCTCGATCACCTCCTGGGTGTCCGGCCAGGTCGAGTCCCCGTGGGGGTAGTCCACCTCCACCATCACGTGGTCCACCCCGATGGCGTGGCGGGTGTCGATGGTGGAGGGGTCGTCGATGGTGCAGAACCAGAAGTTGCGGCGCAGCACGTCGGCCGGGCGCAGCGCCGAGCCGTTGCGACGGCCCCCGAAGTCGCGCCCGTACCCGGAGCGGTCCACCACGTTCTCCAGGCGGTCGAGGAGCATGGCCACCCAGCCGATGCCGCCCTCGCTCATGGCGATCCGGAGGTCTGGGAACCGGACGGGGATGCCCGACCACAGCCACTCGGCGCACGCGGTGAGCGACATCTGGCCGAACAGCGTGGCCCCGAGCTGGAGCAGCGGCCCGTCCGCCGGCATGTCGGGCATGCCGGACGACCCCACGTGCAGCGACACCACGGTGCCGGTCTCCTGGCACGCGGCGAGGACCGGGTCCCAGTAGCCGGAGAAGATGCTCGGCATCCCGATGCGGTGCGGTCGCTCGGGGAGGGTCACCGAGCGGAACCCGCGCTCGGCGTTGCGCCGGATCTCGGCGGCGCCCAGCTCGGGGTCCGAGAGGTACGTGATGCCGCAGGGGATGATGCGGTCCGGGTACGGCTGCCACCAGGCCTCGTAGAGCCAGTTGTTGAAGGCGCGGGTCACGGCCAGGCCCAGCTCCGGGTCGGACGCCTGGGAGAAGACCCGGCCGGAGAACCCGGTGATCTGTGAGGGGAAGTTGAGCGAGGCCCAGACGCCGTTGAGGTCCATGTCGGCGATGCGGGCGTCGATGTCCCAGCAGCCGCGCCGCATGTCCTCGAACCGCGTGGGCTCCAGCGTCACGTGCTCCCGGCGGCGGCCGGCCACCGCGTTCATCCCGACCTGCGTGTACCGCTGGCCGTCGAACTCCCACACCTGGTGTCCCTGCTCGGTCTCGACCACGCGGGGGGCACGCTGTGCCATGCCGGCCGGCACCCGTCCCTCGAACATGTCCGGCGGCTCCACCAGGTGGTCGTCGACCGAGATCACGGTGTAGCGGACCTGGCGCGGCGAAGGGTCGGGCAGGAGCGTGTCCCGGCTGGTGCGGATGTCCATCGACGGGTCCCCGCGCCTAGTCGGGCACGATGCGCACGTGCCCGTAGCGGTCCCCGTCCGACCGCCGCACGACCCTGGCCGCCGAGAGCTCGGTGCTCTCCGAGGCGATCCGGGGCATCCCCAGGGTGGTGGTGGGGCGGCTCGTGGCCAGGTACCGGTGGATCCGCTCGGCGAGGTTCTGCAGGCGCTCGGCGTCCCCCGCCTCCTCGCAGGCCACGGCCGAGGCCTCCAGCGCCGCGGCCGACTCGTGCAGGAGGTCCATGGCGGTGTCGTAGGCCTCGACCATCGGTCGCCCTCCTTGGCTCTCGTCGCCCCACTGTACCGAACGGCTGCTGGGGCGCCCACCGGGCCCGCCGCCGGTGACGCCCGGCGTGGCGCCGCCGCGTTCCCGGGCGGCATGATGCCCGGGTGCCCCGCCGCCCACCGCCGGACCGGACCGGGCCGGTACGCCGTCCACCAGGGGTTCCGGGGGCGTCCCGTGGCGGCTGAGGGCGGCCGGGCCGCCCAGGTGCCGGCCCTGCGGGGCGAGCGGGTGGTGGTCACCGGCGTGACCGGGCAGGTGGCGGAGCCGCTGGCGCTGGCGCTGGCGGTGGAGAACGAGGTCTACGGGGCCGCGCGGTTCGGCGACCCGGCAGCGCGGCAGCGGCTGGAGGCGGCCGGGGTCACGTGCGTGCCGGTGGACCTGGCCACGGGGGACGTGGCGGCGCTCCCGGCCGACGCCACCGTGGTCCTCCACTTCGCGGTGGCCAAGACGAACGACTGGGACACCGACCTCGCCGCCAACGTGGGCGGCCTGGCCAGCCTGATGGAGCAGCACCGGCGAGCCCGCGCCTTCCTGCACTGCTCGTCGGCCGCCGTCTACCGCCCGGCGGGCCACCGGCGGCTGGACGAGGGCTCCCCGCTCGGGGACAACCACGGCGTGTGGCCCTTCCTCCGCACCTACAGCATCGCCAAGATCGCCGCCGAGGCCACGGCCCGGTGGGGCGCCGAGCGCCACGCGCTGCCCACCACGATCGCCCGGCTCTCGGTGCCGTACGGCGACCGCGGCGGGTGGCCGGCCGTGCATCTCGAGATGCTGCGCAACGGCACGCCCGTCCCCGTCCACGTCGATGCCCCCAGCGTCTACCACCCCATCCACCAGGACGACGTCCTGGCCAGCGTGCCGGCGCTGCTGGCGGCGGCGTCCGTGCCGGCCACGGTGGTGAACTGGGGCGGCGACGAGGCGGTGAGCATCGAGGACTGGTGCACCTACCTGGGCGACCTGACCGGCCTCCCCGTGGCCTTCCGGCCCACGGCGGACACCATCGACAGCGGCGACCTCGACCTCTCCCTGCTGCACCGCCTGGCCGGCCCGTCCGGCGTCCCGTGGCGCGACGGGTTCCGGCGGATGGTGGCCGCCCGCCGCCCCGAGCTCCTCAGGACGCGGTGACCGCCAGCCGGGGCGCCACGCCCACGAGCCGCTCGGGCAGGGGCATCGCCTGCCGCTCTGCCCACTCCACGTCCCGCAGCCGTGCCACCTGCGGGCGGTGCCAACCGGCGCCCTCGGCCAGCTCCACCAGCCGCCCCGGCGGCGTGCCGGTGCCCAGCGGCAGGGCCCCGCGGAGCGCCGGCGGGTAGCTCGCGTGGTGCTCGGGGGCGGTGCCGCGCAGCCGGCGCAGCGCCTGGCGTGCGCCGGAGCGCACGCGTTCCACCGGATCGACGGCTCCCCACAGGCTCTCGACCAGCACCAGGCGGCCGCCCGGCGCGGCCTCGCGCCACGCACGGAGGGCACCCCGGGGGTCCGGGAGGGTCCAGAGGAGGTGGCGCTCCACGACGGCGTCGAAGCCGGCGGACGGGGGCTCGTTGGCCGGGCCCACCACCACGTCCACCTCCAGCCCCTCGGCCGCCGCGGATCGCCGGAGCCGTTCCAGCATCCCGGTGGACAGGTCGAGCGCCGTTACTCGGTGGCCCAGGCGGGCCGCCAGCAGGCTGAGGAAGCCGGTGCCTGCGCCGCAGTCCAGCACGGCGGCGGGCTCCGGCGGCAGGAGCCGGGCCAGGGCCGCCGTCCATGCGGCCAGGACGAGCGGGTCGTGGGGGCGGTGCTGCGGCGCGTCGTCGTAGGTGGCGGCGTCCTCGTCCCAGTACCGGCGGATCTCGTGGGTCACTGTCATCAACGTGGGTTCTATCCCACGGCCGGCCCTCCTCGGTGGGCATCGGCCCCGGGGGGGCCTTCCACGTGCCACCATCGTGCGGTGCGCGTCTACCGCCACTTCGGCTTCGTGGACCTCTCGGGCTTCACCGCGCTCACCGAGGTGGAGGGGGACGAGCGGGCGGTGAGCGTGCTCTCCGCGTTCCGGACCCTGGTGCGCGAGATCTGCTCGCGCCGGGGCGTCCGGATCGCCAAGTGGCTGGGTGACGGCGCCATGCTGGTGAGCGTGGAAGGGAAGCCGCTGCTCTGCGCGACGCTCGAGATGCAGCACGCCATGGAGGGAGCCCAGGTGCCCGCCTCCCTGCGGGTGGGGGTCTCGGCGGGCGAGGTGATCCTGCTGGAGGGGGACGACTACATCGGCCACGCCGTCAACCTGGCGGCGCGCCTCTGCGATCTCGCCCCGGGCAGGGTGGTCCTGGCCACGGCGGCGATGCTGGACGACCTTCCCAAGTGGGGCGCGGTGCTCAGCACGGAGGAGACGGCGGTGCGCGGCCTAGAGCGGCCGTTGCAGGTCTCGCACCTCGGCCTCCGGCCGCTCAGCCCGCCGATCTTCCCGGACCCGGTCTGCGGGATCCCGCTCACCCGGGAGGCGGCCGAGTCCTCGGCACGGGACGAGGTCGGGCGGAACTACTGGTTCTGCTCGGAGAGCTGCCGGGACACCTGGGAGCGCCGTCCCGAGCCGGTGGGGGAGGGGCAGGGCAGCCTGCGCATCCCGCTCATCGGCACGTGATCGCGCGCCGGCGGCCGGAGGGCGGCGCACGGCCGCTCCCCGCCGGCCGGCCCCGGGCGTTCGCGCCCGAGGGGTAACCTGGAGGCCCGGTCCAGCCCCCGGGGGCCATCCCCGGAGCGAGCGGCCCGCCTCGTACCCATGAAGGTCAACCCCAAGCAGATCGCCGCGTCCGCGGCCGGCGCCGTCGTCGCCGCCGTCGTCGCCTCGGTCTTCGGCGCCAAGGGCACGCTCGTGGGCATCGCCCTGGGCAGCGTGGTGGCCACCACGGCCACGGCACTCGTGGTCCAGTCGCTGGAGCGGACGCACGAGGCGGTGCGGCAGGCGGTGCACGACCCCGACCGGACGCAGCTCCTGCGCCGGCCGGGATCCAGCCGCCCCGCGGGCACGGTCACGGGCCGGGCCGAGGACACGGCGCTGACCGAGGGGACGGGAGCGGAGACGGCTGCCACGGGTGCCGCCCGCCCCGGTGCACCCGCCCGCCCCGGCGGTGACGGCACTCGGGCGTCGGCGGGTGGCGCCTCGATCGGGAGGTGGCGGATCCGCTGGCCGGTGCTGGCCGCCTCGGTGCTGGCGGTGTTCGTGGTGGCCCTCGGGGTGGTCACCGGCATCGAGCTCCTGGCCGGCAAGCCGCTCTCCTCGGTGTTCGGCTCCGGCAACGCCAACAGCGGCACGTCCCTCGGGAACGTGGTCTCCCCGCCGTCGACCACCACCAGCACGACCACGACCACGCAGCCGACGGCCAGCACCACCGCGCCGTCGACCACCACGTCAACGACCAGCACCACGGCCTCGCCGGGTTCCACCACGACCTCCGCCCCGGCTTCGGCCACCACCACGACCGGCGCGGGCGGCGCCTCGACCACCACCACGACCACGACCACCACCTCGACCACGCAGCCGGCGGTCCGCTCCTCCGCGCCGTCGACCACCGGCACCACGGCCCCGGGCGGGTAGGGCCCCCGGTCTGCTACCAGCCCCGGAAGGCCGGCGACCGGCGCTCCACGAAGCCCCGGATCCCCTCCTGGGCGTCCTCGGTCCGGGTGACCAGCTCCTGGGCCATGGCCTCGTCCTGGAACGCCGTGGCCCGGTCCACGTCCAGCGACCGGTTGGCCAGCCACTTGGCCACACCTATGGCCTTCGTCGGCCCCTGGGCCAGCCGTGCCGACAGCTCCCGGACGGTGGGCTCGAACGCCGCCCTCGGGACCACGCGGTTCACGAGCCCCAACCGGTGCGCCTCGGCGGCCGGCAGGTCGTCGCCGAAGAAGAACAGCTCCTTGGCCCGCTGGATCCCCACCAACCGTGCCAGCAGCCAGGCACCGCCGGCATCCGGTGCGATGCCCCGGCGGACGAAGACCTCGATGAACCGGGCGTCCTCCACCGCCACCACCAGGTCGCAGGCGAGGGCCAGGTGCATGCCGCCGCCGGCGGCGGTCCCGTTCACCCCGGCCACCACCGGCTTCTCGCAGTCGAGGACGGCGGCCACGAGCCGCTGCCAGCCGCGACGGATCACCCGCGCCCCGTCGCCGACCGCCTGTTCCGGGGCCCCCTCGGGCCGGGGCGCCGCCGCCTGGCCGCCCCGCAGGTCGGCGCCGGTGCAGAACGCCTTCTCCCCCGTGCCGGTGATCACCACGGCGCGGACCGCGAGGTCGGCCGAGGCCTCGTCCAGCCAGTCGGCGAGCTGGTCCCGCACCGCCGAGGTGAGGGCGTTGCCGGCGTCCGGGCGGTTGATGACCAGCCACGCCACGCCGTCCTCGACGCGGCGCACCGCGTCCGCCCCGCCCGTCGTCGTCTCGCCCATGTGGTGCCCCGGTCCTCTCGGTCGGCCGGCAGCCCGCCGGCCCGCCAACGATAGGTGCCGGCGGTCGCTGCC
>JBOGGH010000070.1:0-8748 GCA_050743905.1 Acidimicrobiales bacterium | reverse complement strand
GGCACGGGACCTCTTGCTCAGTAGTACCCGGCGAAGGCGCAATGTGTGGGGTGTGCGGGTGTTGTGTTATGGATACAGCCGACAGCTTTCGACGTATAGCCCGCATCGTTGACGACGCTCGACTGTTGGATCGAGCCGCCGTTGGGCACATATGCACGTGTCGTGTTGTACCCTGTTGTCCGGTGGACGTAGACGTACGCCGCGTCGTATGGCTCGATGACCGGGGCGGTAGTAGTGATCACACCTTTCACCGTCCGGTTGCACGATGTGTACCGCAGCGTCACCCCTCCCCACACTTCTTGGCCTGTTGGGGACATAATTGTCGCGTGGCGAGGCGACGTCCAGCATGTGGACGCTGCAGACGCACGCGCGGTCGGGGCCGTTGTGGCCGGGACCGCCGATGCGGTGCCTCCAGCGACCAGGGCTACGACCGGGGCGGCGACCACCGCCGCCGAAAGGGTGCGCACTGCGTACTTCGACTGCCGCTTCTTCTCCGTCGTGATCACCGTAGGTTCCCCTCCCACTCGGATGTGCACCCCCATTGTCCACGGTTTGACACGGAAGTCAACCGAATAATGGTGAATTTCTCGACGGTTGTCAAGTGAATTCACGACCCCTGCGGGTTGGAGCTCCGGGTTCCGAGGCGAGCTCACCTGTTGCCAGGCACGGCAAGTGGGCCCGAGCGACCGTCGTGGTCGTGATACCACAGCAGTACTGCAAGTTCTGCGAGCCTGCGCCGGCCCCGGGTGGTGCGCCGGTGCCGGCACTGCCTTCCGGCGCGCCGCGGGTCGCCCGGACCGCGGGTTCGTGGCCGCCCGGGAGACACCAGAGGGGGCCGACTTCGCAGGGACGCCGTTGGCGCCCACGGGGTGCCGCGGACGGTGGAGGAACGGAACGGCGGTATCAGCGGTGACCGAGGCGCCGCCGCAACCGTTCAGCCCAGGCGCTCGATGACGGTGGCGTTGGCCTGGCCGCCGCCCTCGCACATGGTCTGGAAGCCGTAGCGGCCGCCGATCGCCTCGAGCTGGTTCAGCAGCGTCCCGGCGATGCGCACGCCGCTCGCCCCCAGCGGGTGGCCGATGGCGATGGCCCCACCCCTGGGGTTGACCTTGGTCGGGTCCGGGGAGAAGGCGCGCTCCCACATGAGCACGATCGAGGCGAAGGCCTCGTTGCACTCCATGGCGTCGAACTCGTTGATCTTCATCCCGGACCGCTCCAGCAGCTTGTTGGTGGCCGGCACCGGTGCCGACAGCACGATGGCGGCGTCCTCGGCGGCCACGGCGAAGTGCGAGAACCGGGCGCGGATCGGCAGGCCCAGGCGCTCGGCCACCGAGCGCTCGGCGATGAGCATGGCGGCGGCCCCGTCCGTGATCTGCGACGAGTTCCCGGCGGTGATGTCGGGGGCCGTCTCCGGCTCCCATGTCTGCGCCGGGGCCAGGCTCGCCATCTTCTCCATGGTCCCGGTCCGGCGGATGCCCTCGTCGGTCTCCAGCCGCTCGCCGGTCAGGCTGCCGTCCTCGGCCTTCACCGGCACCGGGACGGCCTCCCGGGCGAAGTGGCCGGAGTCCCACGCCTCGGCAGCCCGACGGTGGCTCTCCAGCGAGTAGGCGTCCATGTCCTCACGGGTCACCCCCCACCGCTCGGCCAGGAGCTGGGCCACCCGGAACTGCGCCCACAGCCGGCCGTCGATGGCCTCCAGGAACGACGGCGGGAACGGCCCGGTGCCCCCCCGGGCGTTGGACGCCATGGGGACCCGGCTCATGACCTCGACCCCGCAGGCCACCACCAGGTCGTAGTGGCCGGCCACCACGCCGGCCGCCCCGAAGTGCATCGCCTGCTGCGAGGAGCCGCACTGCCGGTCCACCGTGGTGGCCGGCACCTGCTGGGGCAGGCCGGCCGCCACCCAGCCGTTGCGAGCCACGTTGGTGCTCTGCTCCCCCACCTGGCTCACGCAGCCGCCGATCACGTCGTCGACCCGTTCGGGGTCGATCCCGGTCCGCTCCACCAGGGTGCCGAGCGCCAACGCCAGCAGGTCGACCGGGTGCCAGTTGGCCAGCGCGCCCCCCCGCTTGCCGAAGGTGGTCCGCAGCACGTCCACGATCACCGCTTCCCGGGTCATGGTGCCTCCTCTCCTCGTGTCCCGCCGTCCTGTCCCCCCGTATCGGCGTTCTTTCCCTGCCGGCCCCTGCCGTGGCGCCAGCGCCGGGTCCGGTGCCCGTCTCCGCCGTCGGGCGCGTTGCCGGCCTCGGCACCGGCCGCGTCCCGCTCCACGAGCATCGTCTGCTCGCCACGCGCCGCCAGCACCTGCTCCACGGCGGCCATCGCCTCCGAGCTGGGGCCGGCAAAGGCCACCGCGCCGTGCTCGAGGACCACCGCCTCCTGGGCCAGGGAGAGCACCCGGTCCACCTGCTGCTCCACCACGAGCAACGCCGTGCCGGCACGGTTGATCTCGCGCAGGCCATCGTAGACGGCGTCGACCACCACCGGAGCGAGGCCGAGCGACAGCTCGTCGGCCACCAGGAGCTGCGGGGGCACCACCAGCACCTTGGCCAAGGACAGCAGCCGCTGCTGGCCGCCGGAAAGCGTCCCGCCGCGCTGCTTGCGCCGCTCCCCGAGCACCGGGAAGGCCTCGTAGGCACGAGCGAGCGAGCCGGCCACCGACTGGCGGCCGCCGCGCTGGCGGAAGGTCAGCACCAGGTTCTCCTCCACCGTCAGGCTGGCGAAGATGCCCCGGCCCTCGGGCACGTGCGCCACCCCGGCGCGGGCGATCTTGTACGCCGGCAGGCCGGTGACGTCGCGACCGGCCACGCTGACAGTGCCCGAGGTGCACGGCACCAGGCCGGTGACCGTCCGGGCCACCGTGGACTTCCCGGCGCCGTTGGAGCCGAGCAGCGCCACCACGGCGCCTGCCGGCACGGTGAAGCCGACGTCGAAGAGGGCGCGGTAGGGGCCGTAGCCGGCACAGACGTGCTCCACCGCCAGAGCCGGGGCCTCGGCGGCACCAGGAGCCGGCGTCGCCGGTGCGGTGGGCACGCCGACCCCCGTCACCCGGCCACCCCGAGGTAGGCCTGACGCACCTCGGGATCGCTCATCACCTCGTTGAAGGTGCCCCGAGCGATGACCCGTCCGAGATCCATGACCACCACGTGGTCCACGACCTCGCCCACCATGCCCAGGTCGTGCTCGACCAGCAGGACGGCCATCCCCCGCTCGGCCTGGAGCCGGCGAAGCACCGCCGCCAGCTCGTGCGTCTCGTGTACGTCGAGGCCGGAAGAGGGCTCGTCGGCCATCAGCAGCAGGGGCTCGCCCACGAGCGCCCGGGCCAGCTCCACCAAGCGGCAGGAGCCCAGCCCCAAGGACGCCACCACGCTTTCGGCCATGTCCTCGATGCCCACCAGCGACATGACCGCGTCCGTCCGCTGGACTTCCTCCCGCGTGGGCCGGCTCAGGTTGAGCAGGTCCTTCCACAGGCGCCCGTCGCGCCGGTGGGACCGGTCGGCCACAAGGAGGTGGTCCCGAACGGTCATCTCCGGGAAGACCTCGATCCGCTGGAACGTCCGGCCGATGCCGAGGCGAGCCCGCTGATAGGTGGGCAGGCCGTGGAGCTGGCGGCCGTCGAACTCGACGGAGCCCATCTCCGCCCGGAGCTGCCCACAGATGCAGTTGAAGAGCGTGGTCTTGCCGGCGCCGTTCGGGCCCACCAGGCCCACGCTCTGGCCCCGCTCCAGCGTGAAGGTCACGTTGTCCACGGCGGTGATCCCGCCGAAGAGCTTGGCCACGCCCTTCACCGAGAGCAGCGGGCTCGGGTCCCCCAAGAGGGCCGGGGCGAACCGCTGGCGGCGGAACCGGCCCGACCGGCGCCCCCTGCGACCCAGCGTCACCGCGCCCGATGACGCAACGGGTCGGGCCGCGCCGGCGCCGTTCTCAGCCACGGTCCCGTCCCGCCGGGCCAGTGGCCCCGGTGGCCCCGGTGGCCTTGCTGGCCTGGCTGGCCTGGCTGGCCTCGGAGATCTGGGTGCCCAGCATCGCCCCCGGACCGTGCCCGCCGGCGATCGCCATACCGCGCGACGGCGGCGACCCGTCCTGCTTGAAGACCCAGCCCTGGACCCGGAGGGTCCACGTCCGCTTCTGGTACTCCAGCACTCCTTCGGGGTGGGTGGTGTAGGTGAGCGCGCCGAACGCGAACAGCACGAAGGTGAGGTTGGAGAGCTGCAGCGGCGCGTAGACACTGAGCACGTACTGGATGAGGGCGAAGCTCATGCCGGCCTGTATCGCCCCCTCGATGGTGGTCACCCCGGTGGTGATGACCACCACGACGAAGGCCAGCGAGTACTGGTAGTTGAACGAGACCGGATTGGCCACCTGCTGCTGGATGGCCACCAGGGTGCCGCCGATGCCGGCCACCGCGCCGGAGAGGGCGAAGATCATCACCCGCTGCCAGGTCAGGTTGATGCCCAACGACGCGGCGCCGGTCTCGCTCCCCCGCATCGCCCCCAGGTACCGGCCGACCGTCCCCCGCTGGAGCAGGAACGTCCCCAGCGCCACGACCACCAGCACCGCCATGACCAGGATGAAGTAGCTGTGGCCGTCTGAGGTGAAGAGGTTGAACGGCGCGGTCCACGAGCGCTGGAGGCCGAACCCCGCTGTCCCACCCCCGATCGATTTCTGGACGAACACGCTGTTGTCGAAGAACAGAGCGGCCGCCAGGGTCATGAGCGCCAGGCCAAGGCCCTTCAACCGGAGCGACATGACGGCCAGCACCACCGCCACCGCGGCGGCCAGCGCCGCGCCCACCAGGCCGCCGAGCAGCATGGACAGGCCGAAGTGGTGAGCCAGTTGGGCGGCGGTGAACGCCCCCACCCCGGCCAGGGTGGCCTGGGCCAGGGAGAGCTGGCCGGCCATGCCGGTGATCAGGGTGATGGACAGGAACAGGACGGAGAAAGCCAGCCCCTGGTTGAACGGCACTTCCCACTGCGGCGGGATCCACGACAGCATCGACGCCACGAACCCGGCCAGCACCACGTACCACAGCACGCGGATGACCCGGTCCATCTGGGGAGCCCGGCTGGCCGCAGTGGTGGGTGGCGGCGGCGGGTCGACGGAGGCCAGCGGATCCTTGGCGTCTTCCAGGGTCCGCAGGCCCGGCACCACCAGCAGCGCCACCACCAGCACGATGAAGGGGAACGACGGCACCACCGCCGCCTCGATCACGCTCCACCCGCCGGTGGTGGGCAGGTACCCCTGGACCGCCGTCTCCACCACCCCCATCGCCACGCCGGCCACCGCGGCCACCGGCATCGAGCGGAGGACGCCGACCGCCGCCGCGGCGATGGCCGCCACCGTCAGGGTGATGAACGCCTGGGAGCTGACCTCGTGCGAGCTCGGTGCCAGCAGCACCCCGGCCAGCCCGGCCAGCAGGCTGGAGACCATCCACGCCACCGAGACCACCCCGCCGGCGTTCACCCCCTCGAGCTGGACCAGGCGGCGGCTCTCCACCGCACCCCGCATCTGGAGCCCGAGCGAGGTGAACCGCAGCAGCCCGACCAGGAGGACCAGGACCACCACGGTGACGATCACGGCGTCCAGGATTGTGCCCGTGATCGGGGCGCCGGCAAGAGTGAAGTAGACGTTCGGGCCGAACAGGATCTGCGGCGGGTTGAAGAAGTTGTTGCCCCCGAAGATCACCGGGAGCACCGCCGGGATGCCGACCAGCAGGCAGAGGCCGGTCACCACCTTGGCCATGTTGTTGGTGTTCGGGATCTTGGAGAACAGGAACCGGTCGAAGGCAAGACCGAGCGCCGGCGCCATCACCACCACCGCCAGCAGGAACGCCGCCCACACCGGGAGCCCGTGGTCCTGCACCAGCCACGCCATGACGAACGCCGACGCGTAGGCCTGGGCCCCGAAGGCGAAGTTGAACACCCCGGTGGCCTGGTAGGTGAGGACCAGGCCTACCGCCACGATGGCGAAAGAGCAGCCGTTCGGGATCCCCGGAACGGCGTAGCCGAACAACTGCTCCATCGTCGTCGCTCCTACCTGTCGAGCCGATCTAGCCCGTCGGAGAACGCCGTCGCGACCACGCCGGTCCGGTCACCGTGGCCAGGTTCGTGTTGTCTCCTCGCCCCTCGGGCCTCATGTCGTGCCCGGCGTCCCCGGGGCCGCCTTGATCGGCGTGGTGTTCTTCAGCCCAAAGCAGGTGAACACCTGGTGGCCCTTCATGAACTTCGTGACGAGCTTCGTCTTGTGCACCTGCACGAACGCCGTGCAGTAGGGCGGGGGGGCCTTGGTGTGGGCGACTGTCCAGTGCGTCACGGTCTGCATGCCTGTGGCATCGAACGACAGCTTGTTGGTGGCCTGGACCACACTCTGCTGGGTGGGCTGCTTCCCCGCTGCCTTGAGCCCGGCCACCAGCAGCGCCGCCGATGCCCACCCGTTCAGCGCCGTCTGGGACGTCTCGTACTTCGGGTACTTCTTCATCGATGTCAGGTACTTCTTCAGGCCGGGGTAGTACTTGGCGACCTTCGGCGGCAGTGTGAACGGCACGCTTGTGGTGCGGATGTACACCCCTGTCGTCTGTGTGGGGTACTTCTTGTAGAGCGTCTCTGTGCCTCCGTCGAGCCAGTACTGGGTGGCCTTCACGCCGTACCGCTGGAGGTCGGTGGAGAGTGTGATGTTGTCCGTTGTCTCCATGCAGGAGAGGACGAAGTTCACGCCCTTGCTCCGCATGCGCTGCACTGTGGTGGCGAGCGCCTTCGGTGTCACCTTCAGGTTCTCGTAGCCGACCTTCACCCCGTACTTCGGTAGCTTCTTCGCGGCGACTGTGCACGCGTCGGCCGACGCACCGACGTTGAGGGCCAGGACCCCGACCGTCGTGGTCTTGGTCTTCTTCATCAGGTACGCCACCTGCGGCGGCAGCGCTGTGTAGAACTGGACCGACCCCCCCGAGGCGAAGAGGTTCTTCGGCCCTGTCCAGTTCCCGACCACGTTCCAGCCGTAGGTGGGGATGCCGGTCTGCTTCAGGTACGCCGGCGTGAAGTTGTAGCTCGAGATCCCGACGGAGAAGGCGTGATCCGCCTCGACCACCTGATGGATCAGCGACGTGAACTTGCTGTCTGTGACACCGGTTGTGTAGTTCCACGCCAGTGTGATCTTGCGGCCGTTCACCCCGCCGTGAGCGTTGACCATGGCGAAGTACGCCTTCTCCCCTGTGATGTAGGGGCCGAACGTTGTGTACCCGAGAAGGCTTGTCTGCGACGCGACCACGGCCACCTTGACCGATGTCGCCGTGATCCCTGTCGTCTTGCCCGATGTCGCGGCGCCGGCACCGGACTGCCCGCCCACGACCCCCGTACTGCACGCGGCGAAGACGACCCCGGCCGCCACCACGCTCGCTCCCGACACGAACCTCCGGCCACCTCTCGTGCGCATGCCGCCCCCTTCACTCGTCAATAGCCGTTTGTACCAGCTTGCCCTCGCCAGGAGCCCCACGGTCATCACCGCGGCGTGACATCACGGCGTTTCCTGACGTCGGCGTCAGCCTGGCTGGCGACTCTATCGCGCCCGCTACCGAAGTGCGGCCTACGGCCGGGCCGCCTCCGCTCCTCCGGCGGCTCACGAGAGGAACAGCCGTTGCCGGTCGTACTCCCGCAGGGCGAGGACCTCGGGCTCGCTCACCGGGTCGAGCTCCTCGACCTCGGGGGCGACGTCGGGCGCCCACCCGCACGCCGCCAGGAAGTCCCCCACCCTCTCGGCCACCGTGCCCTCGCCGGCCGGCACCGCCGCCACCCGCAGCACCCCGTCGAGCCGCCGCAGCACGCCGCGGTCGGTCACCACGCTGGTGACCCGCGCCCCCGGGGACGTGACGTAGGCGACCTCGGCGGGCAGTCGCTCGGGCCGGGCCAGGGTCACCACCACGCACGCGGCGGCCCGGCTGGCCACGTCGTTGGCCCCGCCCGACCCCACCAGGAACCGCCCCCCGGCCAGCTCGGTGGAGTTCAGATTGCCGTGCCGGTCCACCTCCGCCGCCCCGAGGCAGCCCACCACCGTGGTGCCGGGGCCGCCCACCACCATGCCCAGCACCGTGGAGGCGTCGGAGAGGAACGGGGTGCCGGGGAAGACCCGGTGGTTGAAGATGTACGGGTCGGCCGGGGTGGGGTGGTAGCCCCAGAGCCCGAGCTCGGCGGTGAGCCGCACCTCTCGGCCGGCGGCGCGCGCCCGGCCCACCGCCACCCAGGCAGCCAGGTTGGCCACGCCGGCGCCGGCCAGCACGGCGTCCGCCCCCTCCCGCTCCACCGTCCGCTCCACCTCGCGGGCCGCCAGCCCGGCCGCCACCTCCCACCGGCTGGCCGGCTCGTCCACGGGCAGGGGGTGCGCGTCCGCGTCCTCCTTCCAGCTCGCCGGGTCGGACCGGCCGGCCAGCCAGGCCAGGCGCTCGGCGCCGACGGCCGCCAGGTAGGCCTCGTGGTCCACGGGATCGAGGGCGTAGGTCCGCGCGAAGGCGCCGAAGTCGTGGCGCGCCGCCCGTGCCGCCTCCACCCAGAAGGGGATGTCCTCCCCGTAGCTCTGCACCGGCAGGCCCGGGGCGTAGCAGCCCCCCGGGTGGGCGCCGTAGGGGGCCTCGACCACCGCCAGCACGCGGTGGGCCGGGACCAGGACGCGGTGGCCGAGCCCGTCCAGGTCGTCCACCACCCGCTCCACCGTGGCCACCACGCCCCGGCGGGCCGCCCAGGCGCCCCACACCCCCTCGAG
>JBOGGH010000069.1:0-8750 GCA_050743905.1 Acidimicrobiales bacterium | reverse complement strand
CCAGCCGAATGTCTCTCCGGCCGGCGTCGGTGGATGGTCAGGGTGGTCCCATAACTGGCAACGGTGGTGGTCCCATGCCGCTGGCAAAGCCGACGGCTACCTGGTCCCATGTGGCTGGCAAGCGACAGTGCCGACGCGGAGCCGCGGTTTGCCCAGCCGGACGTTCCGGAGTGGCCCGCCGACGGTTGTCACAAACATCCGCCCGTCTTGCCTGCCGCTGCCGAGGTCGACTCGGCGGGCACCTGTCTCGTCATGGGAGACGCATCCTCGCCGCGGTCACGCCCAGACGTCTGCACGCTGCTCGCGCCACCGAAAAACGGGGAATTTCCCATTACCGCTTTGCGTAGTTGTAGCTGCATGTTAGAAGTTCGCCACCGAACGGAGGTGGCCGCCGGCGACCCGCACCATGGCAGTGCAATGCGCAGGTCGCCAGGTACAAGTGTCTGCGTGCCATGTGCAATGAGGGTTGCGCTGGGACGCTCAAGATTGTGGCAATTCGGCGCGCGAGGGGAGACGGCAACCGATGACCTGGGACGTCCGGCGGCAGGGGAGCCGCCCGAGTTCACCACCACGGGCGCTCGGCTCATCCGCCGACGGCTCCCGCCGTCGCCGAGACCGCCGAACGCTCCTGGGACTGACCGTCGTCGCCCTGGTGCTCCTGGTGGGGACGATCGCCGTCGGCGTCCTGGGCGGGTGGACCGGTCGCCTCGCCTCCCCCCGCACCTCGCTCGCGAGCTACGACTACGGCCAGGGGGTCTTGCTCTACACCTCGGTCGGCGGCGCGTACAACTACGGCACCGCCCAGTTCCACGGCTCCGAGGCCGGCCAGCACCTCAACGCGCCCATCGTTGGCGGAGCGAGCTCGTCCAACCAGGCCGGCTACTGGATGGTGGGCTCCGACGGGGGCATCTTCTCGTTCACAGTGCCCTACTTCGGCTCCATGGGCGGCCAGCCGCTCAGCGCGCCGGTGGTGGGCATGGCCGCCACGGGCAACAACGGGGGCTACTGGGAGGCGGCGTCCAACGGTGCCGTCTACACGTTCGGGAACGCCGGGTACTGGGGGTCGATGGCCGGCCAGCCCCTGAACTCGCCGATCGTGGGCATCGCGTCCACCCGGGACGGCGGCGGGTACTGGCTGGTCGCCTCCACAGGCGGCATCTTCGCCTTCGGCGACGCCGGGTTCTACGGCTCGATGGGCGGCCAGCACCTGAACGCGCCCATCGTGGGCATGGCCGCGGTGCCCGGCGGCGGCGGGTACTGGCTCGTGGGGCAGGACGGCGGGGTCTTCGCCTACGGGACCGCCCAGGCCTACGGCACCCCGGCCCAGACCAAGCTGCCCCTGCCGATCGAGGGGATCGATCCCACGGCGACAGGCGCCGGGTACTGGCTCGTGGGCCAGGACGGCAGCATCGTGGTCTACGGCAACGCCGAGTACGTGGGTTCCGAGCGGGGCACAGGGATCAGCGGCCCGGTCGTCGGCTTCGCCCAGGTGCCCGTGGCCGTCGCCCCGGTCGAGCCCCCGGGCGGGTACTGGCTGACCACCAACAACGGCGCCGTCTACGGCCTGGGCGACGCCGACGTCTACGGCGACCTTCCGGGGGTCTCCACAGTCGTGGGCGTCGCCTCGGGTCCTCAGGGCAAGGGCTACTGGCTGGCCGGTCGCAACGGCGGGGTCTACACCTACGGCGCCGCCTCCTTCTACGGCTCGGCGGCCGGGCAGACCTCCTACCCCATCGTCGGCATCGCCGCCACGCCCACAGGTGGCGGCTACTGGCTGGCCGCCTCCAACGGCGGCATCTTCGCCTACGGCAACGCCGGCTTCCACGGGTCGCTCCCCGGCGACGGCGTCAACATCGACAACGTCGTGGGCATCGCGGCGACGGCGGGCGGTGCGGGCTACTGGCTGGTGTCGTCCACAGGCGGGGCCTTCGCCTTCGGCACAGCCGCCTTCCGGACATCGCTGCCTGGCAGGGGCGTCAACGTGAACAACGTCGTGGGCATCACCGGCGAGGGCCCGCCGGGTTCGACAGGCTACTGGATGGTCGGGGCGACAGGTGGGGTCTACTCGTTCGGGTCCGCCCCGTTCCACGGATCCCTTCCCGGCTCGGGGCTCAACGTCTCGAACGTCGTGGGGATCACGTGCCCGAGCAGTGCGGGGTACTGGATCGGGCGGTCCACAGGCGCCGTCTACGCCTACCCGACGCCGGGGTGGCTCTTCTTCGGTTCCATGGCAGGCCAGGGGCTGAACGGCTCGGTCACCGCGCTGGCGTCGGTGCCCTAGCGGACCAGCACGACGCCGACCGACCGTCACACCGTCCACGTCGTCCAGACGCACGAGCGCAGCGAGGGGGAGCAATGACCGAGGGCACGGGTCCTGACGAGCCGGGCCGACCAGACGAGCACGACGCCGGCGAGAAGGCCCCGGCGTCCCCGACCAAGGGCGCAGGGTGGCGCCGGAAGCTCGGACGCTCGTCGAGGCGGGCCGCGCTCGTGACCGCCGTGGTCGCCGTCTGCGTGGTCGTCGCCGCCACCACGATCGGCGTGGAGGTCTCCCGCGCCCTGTCGGGCCCGACACCAGCACCCGCCGGCACCGGGCCGACGCCGTCGGTACCGACGACGAGCGGGCCGCCGGTGACCGGCCCCACTACGCCCCCCGGTCCGGGCGGGGGCGGTCCCTCGACCACCACCACGACGACGCTGCCGCAGACAGGTGCACCGATCGTGCCCCAGCCCGGCGGTGCCGCCGAGGGCCACGGTGCCTTCAACGCCGTGGCGTGCCGGGACGCCTCGACGTGCCTGGCGGTGGGCGGGGACGACCAGGGCGCGGGGGTGATCGCCTCGACCACCGATGCCGGCGCCACATGGACCACAGTGCCCCTTCCTTCGGGCATAGCGACCCTCGACGCGGTCCGCTGTGCGCACGGGCCGCGCTGCATCGCCGCCGGGCAGGGCGCGGTGCTCATCTCGACAGACGGCGGGAGCACCTGGGCTCTCCACAGCCCGCCGGCCAACACCACCCTGCTCGGGGTCTCGTGCGCGACCACGACAGACTGCCTGACGGTCGGGGTGACCCCCAATCCCACCGGCCCCTACGGGGGCGTGCTCCTTCGCTCGACCGACGGCGGTGGCACCTGGCAGCCGGTCACACTCCCCCGGGGGACGCCCGGCCTCGAGGCCGTCACATGCCCCACCAAGACACGGTGCGTCGCCGTGGGGGGCACGGTGCTCAGGAGCGTCGACGGCGGAAAGTCCTGGAAGGTAGCGCCGGTGGCGGGTGGTATCCAGGGCCTGCGGTCCGTGTCCTGCACGAACGCTTCCCACTGCACGTCCATGGGACCGAACCCCGAAGGGGTGTTCAACCCGACAGTGGCGGGGGACGCAATCGTCACTACAGACGGCGGGGCCACATGGCACGCGCTCAAGCTGCCGACAGGGACCGCATCGCTCGAGGACCTGACATGCCCCAGCGCTACACGCTGCTACGCAGGCGGGCCGGAGCTTGTCGCCACACGGGGAGCCACCTTCGAGACGAGCACCGACGCCGGGACGACCTGGCAGGCCCAGCAGCCGCCGCATGGGATGTCCCAGATCTCGGCCATGGCCTGCCCCACGGCCACCACCTGCGTGATGGTCGGCCGCTCGGGCACACAGCCGGTGACCGCGGCCTCGAGCAACACCCCGGGTGCCGCTGCTGCCACATGGGCGGTGACGGCGGTGCCGTCGGCGTGACCGGAACGAGCAATCGCAACCTGCGAGAAGAGGGGGGCCAACGGTGAGGACGCGACGCGGTGCCCGTGGGCGGGGAGGACTGTTCTTCCTCTCGTTCTGCCTGGTCGTTGTAGGCGCCATGGTCATGGCGGTGCTGTCACCGGTGCTCGTGCCGCTCCAGGCGAGCGGCCCCGGTGCCAGCATCTCGTTGGCGAGCAGCGTGCAGGGATCGTTCATGCCATTCCAGCCCGGCGAGCTGTGGGGAGGCGGCAATTCGGCCGAGCACTGCGTGTCGTGCAACGCGGGCTCCTTGCTCAACCAGGACAGCGCCCAGAGCCTTCAGTCGGGCCGGCACGTGGACCCGGCGACGGGCGACTACTCGACGTCGCTGACACTGCTCTCGGTCCCGACGGCGGCGGGCACATTCGGGGTCTCGCTCACCTACGACACCCAGCGGGCGATCGCCGAGCGCAGGAACCCAGGCTCATACCCCTACCAGGACCCCGGCCACTTCGGCTGGGGCTGGCAGTCCTCGCTCTCGGTCTCGCTCTACTCGAGCGGCCACGGGTACCAGGTGAACGAGGCCAACGGCGCCGAGGTGACCTTCACAGACATCGGCTCGGCACCGGGTGACATCTACGCCGACGAGTGCCCCCCGGGCGCCTACCCGGACTGGCAGAAGTACACGGTGCCTACCAGCTCGACGGCGTTCTGTGCCCCGACCAGGGTGAACGCCCAGCTTGGCGTCATGTCGGACGGGATGTACCAGTACGACGTGGCCGGCGGGAGCTCCATCGACATCTTCAATGCCATCGGCCAGCTCGTCCAGGACGGCAACCAGCAGAACCCCGACGCCGTGCGGTACCAGTACGGGGTGAAGCCCACCACCACAGGCTGTCCGAGGACAACAGGGGCCACAGCGACCTGCACCATCGAGACCGACCTGGTGGTCGGGCGCAAGATCGTGGCCCAGGACGACTACTTCGGGGTGGCCTCCGCGGTGATCGGGCCGACAGGGGCGGAGTACAAGCTCACATACAACGGCGACGCTCAGCTCACCTCGGTCGAGAACCCGACAGGCGACGTCACCCACTTCGGCTACGCCACCACACTCGCCCAGCCCTACGAAGCCGAGATGACCTCGATCACCGACCCCGACGGCAACAGGTCGCAGATCGTCTACGCGACGGGCATGGTGACCCAGCTCATCGACCCGTCCAACCAGTACGCGACCTACTCGTACCAGACACCGAACTGCGCCACGACAGCCGGTTGCGTGGGCTCGGACAACTCGCAGATCACGACGGTCAAGTACCTCGACGGCGAGGTCGACCACGACGACTACAACGGCGGCATCCTCGCCTCCAACTGCTATGGCTCGGACGAGACAGGCTGCGGTTCGGAACCGGACTGGGCCTTCAACTACAACTTCGACACAGGCAACGCCCCCGACGGCACAAGCATCGAGACCATCGAGATGCCCGACGGCGCCCACGCCACCGTCACCACCGACGCCGCTGGCAGTCCCGTCTCATACACCGATCCCAACGGGAACACGATCCGCGAGATGTGGAACGACTCGGGATACCACGACCTCGACGAGCTGTGCTGGTCCGCCCAGCCAGGCGCTTCGTTCCCGTCCACCCCGACCTGCACAACGCGCTTCGGGGGCGCCACGAGCTACACGTACGATCAGTACGGCGACGTGCTCTCATCGACCAACCAGAGGGACAACACGACCCGCTACGGCTACTACGACAACGGCGAGCTGTGCTGGACGGCACCTCCGAGCGTGGGCGGCGGCGGCACATGCCCCAACGGCGGCAGCTCGCCCACAGGGGCCCCGGCCGGATCGACGGCGAATGTCTACGACCCCGAGAGCGATCTCGTCCAGACCACCGTCGCCTACGGCACCGGGACAGCCCAGACCACGACGAGCACCTACGACGTGATGGGTCGGGCCACGGCCACGATCCCGCCCGACGGCCAGGGCCACGGCGGGTTCGGGGCCAACCCCTACGAGATGACGACCACATACCGGGCCTCGGGCCTGGTCCAGCAGACCACAGCGCCCGATGGCGAGAGGACCACCTACGGCTACGACGGCGACGGCCAGGTCACCACGGAGACTGATCCCAGTGGGGTGACCAGCACCACCTACGACCCCGAGGGCAGGGTGTGCTGGTCCCACCGGGGAAGCGCGAAGGTCACAACAGCCTGCAACCCGGGGACCGCCGGCCCGGCAGGGTCGACGACCTACACATACCTCGCGACAACCACAGCACCGACCGCGGTCACCAACCCCGACAACAACATCACGAGGTACACCTACGCCGACAAGTCGTACCCGACGGAGGCCACCGAGGTGGCCGACCCGATGGGGACCCAGGCGCACTACACCACGTACACAACCTTCGGACGCGCCTGCATCTCGGGTCCGGTGAACCCCGGGGGATCGTCGTGCGGAGCCCCCGTGTCCGGCGACACATGGTCCGAGTACAACGCCGAGGGCCAGCTCGAGGCCACGGCCGATCCCGGGGGCACGCGCACCACCTATGCCTACGGCAACGCCACAGTTCCCCTCGACCCGACCACAGTCACGTACCGTTCGCGTACGACGAAGTACTTCTACTACTCCACAGGCCTCAGGTACTGGGGGACCGACGCCGAAGGTCACGTGGCCATCACTGCCTACAACGAAGACAACCAGGTCTGCATGGAAGCAGCGAAAGCATGGTTCCCGGTCTGCACCCCACCCTCGGGGACAGGCAGCAGCACCTACACACATAACGCAGCCGGCGAGCTCACGAGCATGACCGACAACTACGGCACGGCCAACTCGGTTACCTCAACCTACAGTTACGACGCCGACGGTCATCTCATCTCGGCCACCACAGATAACGGCCGCACGACGAGCTACGCCTACAACGATGCCAGCGAAGTTTCCTGTATCGGGTATCCGGTCAAGCCCGGGGCCAACTGCGCCGACAGCCCGAGCACCTCGAACACCGTGGTGGATCGCACATACAACTCGGCGGGTCAGCTCACCAAGACCACCGACTGGCTGGGCCACTCGATCAGCTACTCGAGCTATACACCAAACGGCAAGCTCGGGACCGTCACGTACCCCTCGTCCACCGGCGAGTCCCTCAACTACCACTACGATGCGGCCGGGCTGATGACGGCCGCCGACTACTCGGGTCCCGCGGTGGGATCGGCGGCTGACTCCTACGGCCACAACCCCGACAGCCAGCTTTCGTCGGTGACAGGGTTGGGTGGCTTCTCCTCGCCGTCTGACACCTACAACGACTACGCCCGGGTGTCCAAGGCCACCGACCCGACCTCGCTGTCGGCCAGCACTCAGGACACCTACGCCTACAACGCGAACGGCACGATCACATCGATCACCCCAGCGAGCGGGCTGACTCAGACCGACGCCTACAACACACTTGAGGAGCTCACGAGCCAGAGCCAGCCCGTGACCGCTGGATCATTGACAACACCGGAGGCTGGAAGCCCGATCAACGCCGGTAAGGAACCCGACGGGATCGCGGTCAATCCCACGGGGACTAAGGCCTATGTCACGGACTACGGGGCAAATACGGTGACCCCCGTCACACTTTCCTCCGATAGGGCGGGTACGCCGATCTCGGTCGGCACGGAGCCTGAGGCCATCGCTATCAACCCTTCGGGGACCAAGGCGTACGTCACGAACTATGGCTCCAACTCGGTGACCCCCATTACACTCACTTCTGGGAGCACCGGTATGGCGATCGCTGTCGGCACACACCCCGACTCCATTGCTATCAACCCCTCGGGGACCAAGGCGTACGTCACGAACTCGGGCTCGAACACCGTGACCCCGATCACGCTCTCATCGGGCACCGCCGGGACGGCGATCCCCGTCGGTACAGACCCCGACGGTATCGCTATCACGCCCAACGGCAGCAAGGCCTACGTTGCCAATCTTAAGAACAGCTTCGTCACGCCGATCACACTGTCGACCAACACGGCTGGGACCAAGATCACAGTGGAGCACCAAGGTGCAGCGATCGCCATCAATCCGGCGGGCACCAAGGCCTATCTGGCGACCTCGTTCCTCACCGTCGTTGACCAGCTGACAACGATCACACTCTCCAGCGGGACCGACATCTCCCACGTGAGTCTCGGGAACACCTGGGCCAACGCCGTCGCGATCAGTCCGTCGGGGAAGAAAGCGTACGTCGTCGAGACAAACCGCAACCAGAAAACAGGCGTCAACCAGGTCGTGCCGGTCACACTCACACACGGGACGCTTGGTATGGCGATCAAGGTGGGCTCCGAGCCGCAGGGCATCGCCTATGCCCCGAACGGGACCGCGTTCTACGTTGCGGAGGGGGGATCGACAGCCGTCCTGCCCGTCACACTGAGAACGACAAAGCTCACCCCGCACTTCGCCTACAACGGCGACGGTCAACGCTGCTGGTCGGCCCAGTCGGCTCTCGGAGGCTCGTGCACAGCGGCTCCCACGGGCGCCACCTCCTACGGCTGGAACACGCTCGGACAACTCTGCTGGTCGGGGTCGACCACCGACACCGGGGCCGCCTGCACAGCTCCGCCGGCCGGGACCACGACCTACCGGACGAACGGCTTCGGTCTGAGGACCAAGGAGACGCCGCCGAGCGGTACGGCGCTCGCCTTCACCTACGACATGGTAAGTAGCGGCAGCATCCCCGAGGACATCGACGACGGCACCAACGCCTACATCTACGGGCCCACAGCGAGCGCACCAGCCGAGCAAGTGGATCTCTCCACCGGAGCCGTGGACTACGTGGCCACCGCCCAGTCAGGGGTCCAGGCCGTCTTCAATGGCTCTGGTAGCCTGCAAGAAGAAGCCGACTACACGACCTACGGGACACAGGTGATCCAGCAGGGATCAAAGGTCACGCCCTTCGGCTTCCAGGGCACGTACTCGACAAGCTCGGGGCTCGACTACATGGTCAATCGCTACTACACACCGAAGGCGGCCGAGTTCCTCTCGGTCGACCCTGAGCTCACATCGA
>JBOGGH010000068.1:0-8772 GCA_050743905.1 Acidimicrobiales bacterium | reverse complement strand
GGGGGCATCCCGCCGCCGCCCGGGCCCCCGCCGGCGCCCCCGCCTGTGGGGCCGCTCCCGGGCACTGCCGCGTGGCGCCGGCCCAGCGCCGACGGCCACCAGTTCCAGCGGCCCAACAGCGCCACGGTCGAGGGCACGAGCACGGTGCGGACGACGAAGGTGTCCAGGAGGATGCCCATCGCCAGGCCCACGCCGATCTCCCGGATCTGGGTGGCGCTTGTGCCGCTGCCTCCCACGACGGCGAGGACGCCGAAGCTGCCGGCCAGGACGAGCCCGGCCGAGGTGACGGTGGGACCGGTGATGCCCACCGCCCGCACCACCGCCTCCCGCAGGCTCATCCGGTGGGCCTCCTCCCGGATGCGGGTCATGACGAGGATGTTGTAGTCCTCGCCCAGGGCGAGCAGGAACACGAACATGAGGAAGGGCAGGAGGAAGACGATCCCGTTGAGACCGGCGATGCCCATGAACACGAGCACCGAGAGCCCGAGCGACGCCAGGTACGAGAGGACCACGCTCAGGATGAGGTACAGCGGGGCCACCAGGCTGCGCAGCACCAGGAGCAGCACCAACCCTATGGCCAGGGCGGCGATGGGCACGATCTTGTGCAGGTCGTTACCCGAGATGGTGCTCACGTCGTAGAGCGCGGGCGCCTCGCCGGCCACGCCGTTGGCGCTGGCGCCGGCCTTGTGGGCGGCGTCCGCCACCGCGGTGCGGACTGCCGGCACGGCGTGGATGGCCCCTGTCGACTGCGCGCCTCCGGCGCTGAGCGACGCCTGCCACTGCACGGTTGTGCCGCCGGCGGAGACGTACCGTGCCGACGCGACGTAGGCGTCGTAGAGGGACGCCGGCACGGACGAGCCGGCCGGCGGGACCGGCGCCGTCTTGGCGAGCTGCTGCGGCGAGGCGCCCAGCTCCTGGTGGAGCTGGGCGAGCTGTGTGGGCGTGAGCCTGGTGCCGTTGGGGTCGAGCGGCCCCGAGAGCTTGCGGAACTCGCCGGACGCCACCAGCGACCGTGTGGCGACGGCCAGGGGTTGGGGGTCGTCCCACAGCGACGTGCCGAAGGTCATGACCAGGTTGGTGGGGTTGCTGGTGGAGCCGGGGAAGTGCTGGGCCACCGCGGCGTTGCCCTTGGCGGCGCTGGTGCCCGGGGGGGCGGCCAGGTTCCCGCCGAAGCCGCCCGAGCGGTAGCCGAGCGCACAGAGGGCGAGCGCCCCGAACACGAGGATCCCCACCGACAGCGACAGCACCGGGCGGCGCACCATGCGGCCGGCGATGCGCCCCCACGCCCCGTCGCGGTGCTCACGCGGCGCGGTCCTGCTGGGCCAGAAGACGGCCCGCCCGAAGATGGCCAGGAGCGCCGGGAGGAGCGTCAGGCCGGCCAGGAGCATCACCCCCACGCCGATGGCCAGCGGGATCCCGAGGTCGTGGTAGATGCCGAAGCTGGCCAGGGTGAGCGTCAGCAGCGCCACGATCACCGTGCCGGCCGACGCCGTGATCGACTCCCCCACCCGGGCCATCGCCCGCGCCACGGCGTCCTTGGGATCGCGGCCGTCCAGCAGCTCCTCACGCACCCGGAACACCAGGAACAGGCCGTAGTCGGTCCCGGCGCCGAGCAGCAGCACGATCAGCAGGATCTGGGTGAAGAACGAGATCTTGAGCCCGTGCGCACCGAGCGCGCCGATGAACGATCCCGAGAGCGTCAGGGCGAAGAGGGGTCCCATCAGGGTGACGACCGGCGCCAGCGCCGCCCGGAAGATGACGAACAGCAGCGCCAGGATGAAGATGATCGAGAAGAACTGGATCTCGTTCCCCTGCTGCTTCGACTGCTTGTTGTTGGCGACGTTGGTGGCCACGGCCCCCGACGGGTAGGCGGACATGTCGCTCGGGAAGCCCACCTTGTGCAGCGTGGTCTCGATGTGCCCGACCAGCGTTGTGGTGCCTGTCTGGTCGAAGGGGCTGACCGAGGACACCACCAGGAGCTGCGCCGCCTTCCCGTCCGGCGACACCCCGAGGAACGTCACGTGCCGCACCGTGGGCACCTGCCCGAGGTCGGTGGCGGCGCGCCGGAGCGCGGCCTGGTCCGCTGTGTCGAGGGAGGCGCCCGTGGTCACGGCGACCACCGGGACCTGGGTCTGCCGTGTGGAGCCGATGAGCGGCTGGGCCAGCCTGGCCGCCTGGTTGCTGGGCGCCGAAGGCGGGAGGAAGGCGCTGTTGTTGTTGTTGACCTGGCTGGCCAGCGAGGGGAAGGCGTGGACGGCGAACACCGTGCCCAGCACCCACACCACCACGATCACCCAGCGGAGGCGCACCACGCCCCGGCCGATCGCCTCGAAGACTGCGTTCATGCGGTGCCCTCCTTCTCGGGGTCCGGACGTACGTGACTGCAGGCCGCGCCGGCGGCGCCGGCGCGGGAGATCTCCTCCACCAAAATGGCCAGGCCCTGGAGCAGGGCGGTGGCCCGGCGGCTCCCCATCCGCTCCAGGGCCCGACGGAGCGGGGCCAGCTTGGACTCGAGGGCCGCCTCGCTGTCGCGGCGGTAGGCCGGCGCCACGGACACGACGGTCCGGCGCCGGTCGTGCGCGTCCTCGCGCCGCTCGACCAGGCCCGCCTGCGAGAGCTGCGTCACCATCAGGCTCGCCGTGCTGAGCGCCAGCCCCTCGCGGCTGGCCAGCGCCGACACCGACAGCGGGCCCTCCATGGCGATGACCGCCAGCGCGCCCACGTGGCGGGGGGCGAGGAACCCGCTGCCCAGCAGATCCTGGATGCGGCGCGGCAGCTCGTCCCGGTGGCGGTGCACGCGCAGGAGCCGGGCGAAGGCGAGCAGGAGCTCGGCGGCCTGGTCGTGGCCGGCGCCCTTCGCGGTGGGGTCCTTCCGGACGACGGCGCCGGTGGCGCGGACGCGGCGCGCCGGCGGGCCGGCGACCGGCCGGGCGCGGGGTGCGGAGGGGGCTGCCATCTGGTGCCGACCCTAGAACGGTGTTGTTTCAAAAGCAATCTCGGCGGGGGCGGCGGGGCGGTAGGATGGTCCGCGGGGTGTGCCGGGAAGCCTGGTCGGCGAGCGACCTTTCGGCTACCCATGGCACCCCACCCCGACCCCCCCGCCTCCGTCCCGCCGGCCACCGCCTGGCTCCCCGAGGCATGGACCGGCGCGGTGGTGCGCCTGGTGGGGACCGAGGCCCTCGGCGGGGTGGTCCTCACGGCAACGGTCGTCGCCGCGCTCCTCTGGGCGAACCTGGCGGGCGGCTCGTACGCCGCCGCGTGGGACCGGTCGCTCCAGGTGGCGGTGGCGCCCGGCGACCTCCTGGGCACCACCCGGCAGTGGGTGGACAACGGCGTCATGACCATCTTCTTCTTCGCGGTGGGCCTCGAGGTGGGCCGCGAGCGGACGCGCGGCTCGCTCCGCGACAACCGCAACGCACTGCTGCCGGTCGTGGCCGCGCTGGGCGGGATGGCCGGTGCCGCGCTCGTCTACCTGGCCACGGTGGCCGTCCAGGGCGGCGGTCGGGCGGCGCTGCACGGCTGGGGCGTCCCGATGGCCACCGACGTCGCGTTCACCCTCGGCGCCATGGCGCTGTTGGGACGGCGCGTCCCGTCCACGCTGCGGATCTTCGTCCTGGCGCTGGCGGTGGCGGACGACGTCGCCTCGGTGGTGGTGCTGGCCGTGGTGTCCTCCGCCCACATCCATGTCGCCCCGCTGGTGGGCGCGGCGGCGTGCCTGGCGGGCACGGTCGTCCTCCGGGTGCGGCGGGTGTGGGCATGGTGGCCGTACGTGGCGGCCGTGGTCGCCACGTGGCTCCTGCTGGCGTGGGCCGGCATCGAGCCCACGCTGGCCGGTGCGTTCGTGGGCGTGCTGGTCCCCTGCACCGGGCGCACCGAGCGCACCGGGAGCAACGGGCGCCGTAGGGAGCGCCGGGCCCGGCCCGACGCCGTCGACTGCTGGGGGGGTCCCTCCGGGCGCCTGGAGGAGGTGGCCAGCCCGCTGGCCACCTTCGCCGTGGTCCCCCTCTTCGCCCTCGCCAACACCGGGGTGGTCCTGACCGGCTCGCTGCTCACCTCACCGTCGTCCAGGACCGTGGTGGTGGCCCTCGTGGTGGCACGCCTGCTGGGCAAGATGGGCGGCATCACCCTGGCGGTGCTGGCCGTGGTCGCGCTGGGCAAGACCGGCCTGCCACGGGACGTCCGCTGGTCCCAGCTCGCCGGGGCCGGCGCCATGTGCGGCATGGGCTTCACGGTGCCGCTGCTGTTCGCGTCGGCGGCCTTCGCCGACCACCCGGCGCTCGTGGGCGCCGCCCAGGTAGGCCTCCTCGCGGGGACGGTGCTGGCCTTTGTGGTGGGGGCCACGGTGCTCGTGCTGGCCTCGGCGCGCCGGCCGGCCGGCGACGTCGCCGGGACCCGGCCGCCCGGGCCCGGCCACCGGCCCACCGGGACCAGCGCCCCGCCGCCCGGGGCCGCGCACCCGCTGGCGGTCCCGCCCGCCGATCGGTGAAGATCCCCACGATGCCCCCCTCCCGGACCGGCCCCGCACCGTGCGCACCAGCCTGACCGACCTCCTCGGCGTGGAGCACCCGGTCATGCTGGCCGGGATGGGCGGGGTCTCCTACGCGCCCCTGGCGGCCGCCGTCTCCGAGGCCGGCGGGTTCGGCTGCCTCGGGGCCTCCACCATGGACGACGACCGGCTGGTGGCCGAGATGGCCGCCGTGCGGGCCGCCACCGCACGGCCGTTCGGCGTGGACCTCCTCACCGCCATGCCCGGCGGGCTGCGGCGCCAGGTGGAGCTGGTGGTGGAGGGGGGCGCCGCCGCCTTCGTGGCCGGCCTCGGGGTCCCCACCCAGGTGGTGGAGCAGTGCCACCGCCACGGCCTGCTGGTGGTGAGCATGTGCGGCACGGTCTCGCACGCCCGGCGGGCCGTGGACGCCGGCTGCGACCTGGTGGTGGCCCAGGGCACCGAGGCCGGCGGGCACACCGGCCGGGTGGCCACGCTGCCGCTCGTCCCCCAGGTGGTCGACGCGGTCGGCGACCGCGTGCCGGTGGTGGCGGCCGGCGGGATCTTCGACGGACGGGGCCTGGCGGCGGCGCTGGCGCTCGGGGCCGGCGGCGTGTGGGTGGGCACCCGCTTCATCGCCACCCCGGAGGCCAGGGGCGTGCCCGGCTACAAGGACGCGCTGCTGGCCGGCGCCGAGGACGGCACCACGGTCACCCGCGCCTACTCGGGCAAGACCATGCGCGTCCTGCGCAACGCCTACACGGACCACCACCGCGACCACCCCGCGGCGATCGGGCCGTTCCCCGAGCAGCTCGGCCGGGCGTACGAGGCGGGCGCCCTCCACCTCGGCGGCGACGAGGACGCCCAAGGCGTGGACCCGGACCGGGAGTGCTACCCGGCCGGCCAGGGCGTGGGGGGCGTCACCGCGCTGGTGCCGGCCGGCGAGCTCGTGCGCCGCATGGTGGCGGAGGCCGAGGCGGCGCTGGCCCGCATCCCCGCCGCCGCGGCGCGCCGGCCCGCGGGCTGAACGGCGTCAGGGATCAGACGCCGGCCCGCGCCTCCACCCGGCCCTCGGCGATCGCCGCCACCAGCGCGGCGTGGTCCCGGTGGGTCTGGTCGGCGTAGGCCATGGCGAACTCGCCCACGTTGCGGACGAACCGGTCGCTCCTCCCGAGGTAGCCGGCGATCGCCGCGGCGTTGCCGGACCGGGCATGGGCGCGCGCCAGCGCCCAGCCGCAGACCCGCACGTAGTCCGTGAGGCCCTGGGGGCGGGCGCCCTCGGGGGTGAACGACCCCTTCATGTCCCGGAACTGGCGGAAGTAGAAGTGGAACCCCTCGGCCCCGGTCCCCCACCCGAGGAAGATGTCGCTCGCCGCCTGCATCAGGCGCTGGCCCTCCACCACCCGGCGGCCGTGGTGGTCGTAGGCGCTGTCGCCGGCGAAAGGCTCCAGCACCGAGCGCTCCGCCTCCTTCAACTGGAGCATGAGCACGTCGTCGTCGTGCACCCCCTGGAAGAGCACGAGGAAGCAGCGCGTGCCCACGCTGCCCACCCCCACCACCTTGAAGGCCACGTCCATGAACCGGTAGCGGTCGAGCAGGTGGCGCCGGTCGTCCGGGAGGGACGCGGCGTAGGCCTCGTACAGCACGTGCACGCGCTCGGCGAAGTCGTCCGTGGTGACGTGCTCGAGCAGCGGGGGGTCGTCCACCAGCCGGCGCCGGCCGTCCACGACGGTCGTGAGCTTGGCCATGGCCTGGAGGGCGGTGCGGCGCCGCGCCTTGGCCACGCCGCGCGCCAGGTTGCGGTGGACGCGCGAGTCGGTGGCCATCTGCTCGAGCATCTCCACGTCGATGCGCGAGTACCAGGCGTCGAGGTGGCCCTGGCCGGCGTAGAGGCCCACGCGGTAGTGGTAGGCCTCCACGGAGGCCTCGGCGGCGCTCCGCGCCACGGCGTCGCCGAAGCCGGCCTGCCGGGCGGCCACCGCCGCGCTCGCCGCCAGGCGCTTGACGTCCCACTCCCAGGGGCCCGGGAGCGTCTCGTCGAAGTCGTTCACGTCGAAGACCAGGTGGCGCTCGGGCGTGGCGAAGAGGCCGAAGTTGAGCAGGTGGGCGTCCCCGCAGGCCTGCACGGCGATCCCCGAGGTGGGGGTGGTGGCCAGGTCGTGGGCCATCACCGTGGCCGAGCCCCGGAAGAAGGCGAACGGCGAGGCCGCCATCCGCCCGTACCGGATGGGCACGAGCTCGGGGACCCGGCTCCCGTTGGACGCCTCCAGCAGCGCCACCGGGTCGGCCCGGTTGGCGGCCGGCTGCCATCCGGCGTGGCTGTCGCGGGGTGCCTGCTTGCGGGCGGACCGCCCCTCCTCGTGGCGCTCCCGGACCGTGAGGCGCGACCCCGGCTGGCCGGCCTGGACGTCCGCCGCCGCCGCGGCCACCGCTGCTGCCGCCGCCCCGAGGTCCGCCGGTCGATCGGCCATTGGCGGCATCCTACGCCCGGCGGCGCCCGGCGCCGCCGCCCGCGCCGCGCCGCCCCCGCTAACGTGCCCGCTCAGCGCGCCGGCCGGCGTCCTGCGGGCCGGTGACACGAGGGAGGGAGCCCAGCCGATGGCGGCAACAGGCGAGGCGGACGGAGGAGGTGGGGAGGAGGCCCCGGGAGCGGCCGTGCCCCCCGGCAGGGGGCGCTCCCGCCGGCCGCTGCTGTGGGCGGTGGGGGCGGCCCTGGTGCTGGCCGCCCTGGGCCTGGGCCTCGGGCTCGGCCTGACCGGCGGCGGCACAGGCTCCGGTGGGGGCACCGCCGCCGCCACGACCACCACCACCACCGGCGGCTCGGGCACCGGCGGCGGATCCACCACCACCACCACCACCACCACCTCCGGCGGCTCGTCCACCACGAACAGCTCCTCCACCACGAACGGCAGCGGGCCGGCCGCGCTCGTCCCCGGGACCTACGTGGCCGGGAGGTCGGGCACCCCCCACTACGAGCTGGTCCTCGCCGACGCCGACCCCACCTCGCTCGGCGGGTCCGTGGTCTTCGTCTACCAGGACGGCACCACCGCCACCGTGCTCACCTTCACCGGGACGTCGGCCGGGCAGCAGGCCACGCTGCACGCCGCCGCGGCCCGGCAGGACACCGGCCGGGGCGGCCAGCAGGCGGCCGCCATCCCCGCCACCATCACCGCCGACCTCGGCCAGGGGATCATCGACCTGACCGGCTGCACAGGGTTCCTGCACTACGCCCACACGCCGTCGGACTGCACCTTCACGTACACCGCCGGCGGCACCGGGTAGCGCCGGCCGGCTAGCGCGGCACGGCGCAGACGCCGGTCCCGCCCAGGCCGCAGTAGCCGCCGGGGTTGGCCGCCAGGTACTGCTGGTGGTAGCCCTCGGCGTAGTAGAAGGGCCCCGCCGGGGCGACCTCGGTGGTGACGGCGCCGAACCCCGCCCCGGTGAGCGGGCCCTGGTACCGGGCGATCGCCGCCCTCGCCGCCTCCGCCTGGGCGTCCGAGAACGTGTAGACCGCCGACCGGTACTGCGTGCCGAGGTCGTTGCCCTGGCGCATGCCCTGGGTGGGGTCGTGGCCCTCCAGGAAGCGGGCGAGCATCGCCTCGTAGGCGGTGGTCGCCGGGTCGAACACGCACAGCACCACCTCGGCGTGGCCCGTGCGACCCGAGCACACCTCCTCGTACGTGGGGTTGGGGGTGAACCCGCCGGCGTAGCCGACCGCCGTCGTGTACACGCCGGGCGCCTCCCAGAACAGCCGCTCGGCGCCCCAGAAGCACCCCATGCCGAACACCGCCCGCTCCGTCCCCTCGGGGAACGGCGGCACGAGCGGCGTGCCGAGCACCAGGTGCCGCGGCGGGACGGCCATCGGCGTGGCCCGGCCCGGGAGCGCCTCCTCCGCCGTCACCGCCTGCCGCCGGTGGCCCGTGAACAGTCCCATCGATCCCTCCTCGGCCGTCCGGCACCCGGGCGCCGCCGCCTGCCGCGGCACGGTCGCCCGCCTGCCTCACCGGAAGGTGGAACCCCGCGGGCCGGCCGGCTGTTCCCGGGACGGCGGCGGCGCGGGACGGGGGGTTGACACGGGCCGGCGATCGGTTATGATATATCGTAATCGGTCGTGATAGCACGACTAGCTACCACGGCCGGAACGGCAACGAGGCCACCGGCGGCACCCGACCGCGGCGAGCGGCAGCGGGCGCCCCGAGAGGAGGGACCATGCACGGAGGAGAACGAGGAACGCGTGACCAGCGCGGCCGGGGACGCGGCCGCGGCATGCACGGCGAGCACCCCGGCCA
>JBOGGH010000067.1:0-8809 GCA_050743905.1 Acidimicrobiales bacterium | reverse complement strand
CCCCCGGTCTACCCCGACCCGGCGGGACCCGAGCGCGGGGCGGCGCCGGCCGCGCGGAGGGGGACGGCGTCGAGACCGCAGCTCACCTCGCAGGCCAGGTCCGGGGCGCCCTCGCCGACGGCCACCGGGTTGCGGATGGTGAGCGCCGCCAGCAGCCCGCCGGCGGCGCAGGCGAGCCCGGCCACGATCACGGCCGTGCGGAAGCCGGCGGCGAGATGCGCCGGCGAGAGCGCGGCGCTGCCGGCGATGCCGGCCACCAGCGGCAGCAGGGCCACGGCCAACAGCCCGCCCGCCCGGGCCACCACGTTGTTCACCGCCGAGGCCACCCCGGCGTGCTCGGACGCCGCCGCCCCGAGAGCGGTGGCGGTGAGCGGCGCCACGGTGATGGCCAGGCCGGCACCGAACACCACCATCGCCGGCAGCACCTGGGTGAGGTAGCTGCCCGGCGACGTGGCGCGGACCAGCAGCAGCAGGCCGCCACCGGCAACCACCGGGCCGACGCCCATCTGCAGGCGCGGGCCGATGCGGGCCGAGAGCCGGCCCGAGCGCGCCGAGAACACCAGCATCAGCGCGGTGACCGGCAGGAGCGCCAGGCCCGAGGCGAGCGGGCTGTAGCCGGCGACCTCCTGCAGCTCGACCGGGAGCAGGAACAGGGCGCCCCCCAGCGCGGCGTAGACCAGGAACGTCACCGCGTTGGCCGCGCTGAACTGGCGCACCTTGAACAGCGGGAGCGGCAGCATCGGGTCGGCCCGCCGGTGCTCCACCACGAGGAACGACGGTGCGGTCACCACCGCGGCCGCCAGGCACGCCAGCACCACCGGGGAGGACCAGCCGAGCACCGGGCCCTCGATCAGCCCGCCCGTGAGGCCCGCCAGGAATGCGACGGCGAGCGCGGCGCCGGCCACGTCCGTGCGCCCGTGGGCCGTGGGGTCCCGGGACTCGGGGACGTGGCGGGCGGCGATGGCCAGCACCGCCAGCGAGACCGGCACGTTGATGAAGAACACCCACCGCCACGAGCCCACGGCGATCAGGTAGCCGCCCACGAGGGGCCCGGCAGCGGTGGCCAGGCCGCCCAGCCCGGACCACGCGCCGATGGCCCGCGAGCGGTCGTCGGCGCGGAACGACGCCTGGATGATCGCCAGGCTCCCGGGGGTGAGCAGCGCGCCGCCCACGCCCTGGACCGCCCGGGCGGCGATCAGCGCGCCGGCGGTCGGGGCCACGCCGCAGGCCACCGAGGCCACCATGAACCACGCCACACCCACCGAGAACACGCGCCGGCGCCCCAGCCGGTCCGCCAGCGAGCCGCCCACGAGGAGGAAGGCCGCCAGGGTGAGGGCGTACGCGGTGACCACCCACTGGAGCGGGCCGAGGCCGGTGTGGAAGGTGCGGGCGATCGGCGGCAGGGCGATGCCCACCACCGTGGAGTCCAGCGCCGTGATCCCGCTGCCCAGGACGGCGGCGGCGATGGCCCACCGGCCGGCAGCGGAGGCGTACGCCAGATGGCCGGCGCCGTCCCCGGCAGCGCCCCCGGGTCGCGCCGCCGCGTCGGCGGGGCCCGGGGGCGCGGGTCCGGTCACCCGAGGGCAGCCACCACGTGGTCCACGTCGGTGAGGGTAGCCATCAGCGCCACCGTGCCGCGCAGGACCTCGGCCGAGTACGCCGCCGGCACCCCGACCACCGCGTCGGTGCACACCGCCACCTGGTAGCCGAGGTTCACCGCCTCCACGCAGAGCCCCACCACGCCCAGGTTGACCGACACCCCGGCCACTACCAGCACCCGCACGCCCAGGTTGCGCAGCGTGGCGTCGAGCGAGGTCCCGGTGAACGGCGACACGCCGTGGACGCGGCTGCTCACCAGGTCCCCGACGGCGGCACCCAGCCCGGGCACCAGTTCGGTGGCCGGGGTGCCGGCGAGGAGGTGCCCGGGACGCCGAAGCACGGCCGAGTGGAGCGGGGTGTTCACCACCGTCCCCGCCCGGTCGGCCCGGAACTCGGCGGTGCAGTGCACCACCGGCAGGCCGGCACGCCGGGCGGCGGCCAGCAGCCGCGCCGCGTTCGGCACTACGGCGGCCTCCTCACAGGCGGCCGCCAGCTCGGGGAAGGAGGCCAGGTCCCCCATGACCCCCCGCTGGAGCTCCATGGTGACCACGGCCGCCGGCAGGCGGCCCGGCGCCTCCTGCGTCCGCCCGCCGGGGAGCGCCTGCCCGGCCAGGAGCCGGCGCAGGTCCACCGGCACGTCAGCCTCCGGTGGTCCCCGGGGTGGCGGCGGCCACCACGCCGTTGGCCCAGCGGTAGTCGGGCTTGCCGCTCGGCGAGCGCACGATCTCGTCCACCGTGTGCAGGCGGCGGGGGAGCTTGTACCCGGCGATCGAGGTGCGGCAGTGCGCCTGGATGTCCTCCAGCGCCGGCCTCCGGCCGGGGCGGGGCTGCACGATGGCTGCCACGGTCTGCCCCCAGCGCTCGTCGGGCGCGCCCACCACGATGGCGTCCATCACGTCCGGGTGCGAGCGCACGGCCGACTCCACCTCCTCGGGGAAGATCTTCTCGCCGCCGGAGTTGATGACCACCGAGCCGCGTCCCAGGAGCGTGACGGACCCGTCCGCCTCCACGGTGGCGAAGTCGCCGGGCATCACGTAGCGGGTGCCGTCCACGGTGATGAAGACCTCGGCGGTCTTCACCGGGTCGTTGTAGTAGCCGACCGGGATGTCGCCCGAGCGGGCGATCTTGCCGATGACCCCGGACCCGGGCTTCACCGGCTGCAGCTCCTCGTCCAGCACCACGGTCTCGCCGAGCACGTGGACGGTGGGCCCGCTCTTCATGGCGGTGTTGTCCTTGGAGATCACGGTGAGCCCGTTGTTGCCGCCCTCGGAGGAGCCCACCGCGTCGGTGATGAGGATCGCCGGCAGGCGGTCGAAGAACTGGTCCTTCACCGGCGCCGAGAACAGCGCCGCCGAGGAGACCACCGCCACGAGGGAAGAGAGGTCGTAGGACGCGCCCCGGTCGTCCAGCGACTCCACCAGGGGCTTGGCCATGGCGTCCCCGGTCACCATGAGCGAGTTGACCCGCTCGCGCTCCACCAGCCGCCACACCTCGTGCGGCTCGAACCTGGCCACGAGGACGATCTTGGAGCCGACGAAGCTCTGCCCCATCACCGCCCACTGGGTGGCGCCGTGCATGAGGGGGGCGATGGGGAGGAAGGTCAAGGCGCCGTCTCGCCCCTTCTCCGCCATCTCCTCGGGCGCCGCCACCCTGGTGTTGGTCATGGGGTCCGTGCCGCCGCCCAGGGCGTAGAAGACGTCCTCGTGCCGCCAGACCACGCCTTTGGGCAGGCCGGTGGTCCCGCCGGTGTAGAGGATGTAGCGGTCGTCGGGGGACCGCGGACCGAAGTCCCGCTCGGGCGAGCCGGCGGCCACGGCCTCCTCGTAGGGCGCGGCCCCGGCGGGCACCGGGACGTCCGACCCGTCCTCTACGACCACGAGGTGGCGGAGGCCGGGCAGGTCGGGGAGGAGGGCGGCCACGTTCCCGGCGAAGCCGCGCTGGAAGACGAGGGCGTCGAGGTCGGCGTTGGTGAAGAGGTAGCGGAGCTCGTCCTCGACATAGCGGTAGTTGATGTTGACCCACACGGCGCGCAGTTTGAACACCGCCCACGCCGTCTCCACCCACTCGACGCTGTTGTAGGCGTAGATACCCACGTGGTCGCCGGGCCGTATGCCTCGGTCCGCCAGGTGGTGGGCCAGGCGGTTGGCGCGCGCCTCCATCTCGGCGTAGGTGCGGCGTGCCCCGTCCGCCACGAGGTACTCGCGGTTCGGGTAGGCGTCCACCGCCGCTTCAAAGAGGTCGGCGAGGTTGAACTCCATTGGCCTCTAAGTAGAACACGTTCTCGTATGGGCGGCAACCGGGCCCGCGCGACACTGTGCCGATGGCAGGGGATCCCTACGCCTTCATCGTCAGCGTGGCCTTCGACTGCGCCGACCCCCGTCGCCTCGCCGCCTTCTGGGCGACGGTCACCGGGTACTCGACGGAGCTCGAGAGCGACGACGTGGTACGCCTGAAGTCAGTCGATCCGCGGGGAATTCGTCGGCTCATCTTCTGGCGCGTGCCGGAGCCGAAGACCGCCAAGACCCGGGTGCACGTCGATTTGGCCAGCAGAGATCCGAGAGCCACGGTGGAGAAGCTGGTCGTCCTGGGTGCCCGCGAGATCGAGCGGCAGCCCGGATGGACCGTGATGGAGGATCCCGAGGGGAACGAGTTCTGCGTCGGCTGATTCCTTGCGCCGGCGGCCAGGCCGTGGACGCCATCAGCTTGACGTGCGGATCGACGCCGCTGCATCGCTGCCGCGATGGGTACAGGAGCAGGCACGCGTCGGCCGGCTCATCTGAGCTCGACGGGCACCGGCCCCGACGACCCTGTCCGAACAGCATGGGCACCCGGCGCCTGGCCCCACACTGCTCTCGCGGCTTGAGGTGCCTGGCCTCGGGATTCATAGCTGGTATGGCAGCGTTGGGTAAGGTAAGAGGGGTCATGGTCAACCCAGGTTTCGAGCACCCTCCGCTACAAGCCATGGAAACGCTCAAGCAGTGGATCCCGCAGGTCGTGGACCAGGTCGTCGAGCAGTTCCAGCCCGATCGCATCATCCTCTTCGGCTCGGTTGCTCGGGGAGAGGAAGGTCCCGACAGCGACCTCGACCTGTTGGTGATCTTCGACCACTTGGAGCCCGGCCAGCGTCGGGAGCTGACGGCACGGATCATGCGGGTCGTGCGGGCTCCGGTGGCCTACGACGTGTTCGTCACCGATATGGAGGAGTTCGAGGCGAAGAAGAACGTGAACGGCACCATGGCGTACTGGCCGGCCCACGAGGGGGTAGTCGTCCATGATCGGGCCGTCGCCTGAAGAGCTGGCTGAAGCCGACCACTGGCTACGAGAGGCGGGGGAGGAGCTGGCGGTCGCAGACCTGATCGCATCGGACGAGGCACTGCCGGGGCGAGTGGCCTGCTTCCACGCCCACTTGGCGGCGGAGAAGGCGCTCAAGTCGTTGCAGATCCGCCGGGGTGTGGTCGTGCACAAGGTCCACAACCTGGCGGCGCTCGCCGACGAGTTGCCCCAGGGAGACCAGCAGTCTTTCGATGATGCCGATCTTGACATGGTCAATCCCTGGACGATTGACGGGCGGTACCCGGCGGACCACGAGGAGGTCGATCGTGAGACGGTACGGCGCGTGCTCGGTGCTGCGGCGCGAGTCTTCGCCGAGGTTTGCCGCGCCGCGGAGTGACCCGGAGGGCAGCATCCGCCCGGTCTCCGAGGAGCCCGCCGTCGAGGCCGTCGAGACTGCACGACGCTTCTTCGAGGCCGTCGCTGGCGACGTGAACCGCCGGCAGCGACGCCGCCGAGTCGCCGCGCTGACAGCTCAGGGCCTGCCGGGTGCCGGGGTGGCGGCCACCCACCCAGCCGCCTCCCGGCGCAGGCGGCCGTAGTCGACCTTCCCGTTCGGCGCCCGCCCGATGGTGCCCACCACCCGGACCCGGCGGGGGGCCTTGTAGCCGGCCAGATGCTCCTTCACGTGGCCCACCAGCGCCGCCTCCTCGGGCTCCTCGGGCAGGTGGCCGTCCGCCGGCTCCACCACCGCCACCACCAGCTCGCCGAACCGGTCGTCGGGCACGCCCACCACCACGGCGTCGGCCACGTGGGGATGGGTCTTCAGCACCTCCTCCACCTCCTCGGGGTACACCTTCTCCCCGGCGGTGTTGATGCTGGCCGACCCCCGCCCCAGCAGGTGGACGGAGCCGTCCTGGCGCACCCGGGCGTAGTCGCCGGGGACCGAGTAGCGCACGCCGTCCACGCTGCGGAAGGTGGCGGCCGACGTCTCGGGGTCCTTGTAGTAGCCGAGGGGGTTGCGGCCCCCGAGGGCCAGCACCCCCACCTCGTCGGAGCCGGGCCCGAGGGGGCGGTCGTCGCTGCCCAGCACCACCACCCCCGGCCCGAGCACGAACGCCGCGGTGCGGGCCGTATTGCCCGCCGAGGACACCGAGGCCCCCATCCCCACCGCCTCCGAGGAGGAGAAGGCGTCCACCAGCAGCATGCCCGGGTGGTGGCGGAGGAGCCCTTCCTTCACCCCCTCGCTCCACATGGCCCCCGAGGACACGATCCCCACCAGTGACGACAGGTCCCAGCGCCCGGGCTCGGCGTCCAGGGCGGCGAGCATCGGACGGGCGAACGGGTCGCCCACGATCACCAGGCCGTTGACCCGCCGGCGGACGACCGTGTCGAACAGCTCGACCGGGTTGAGGTGCCGGCCGGCCAGCAGCACCACCTGGCCGCCCTCGCTCAGGCACTCGCTGGCCGTGAAGCCGCCGGTGCCGTGCATCAGCGGGCACGCCGGCAGCACGGTCATCCCGGGGCCGTCCCCGGCCAGGGACCGCCGCACCCCGTCCATCGCCTCGGCTTCGGCGTACCGGCGGAAGCCGGCGGCGTTCATCCGGGCGAAGAGGTCGTCCTGGCGCCACATCACGCCCTTGGGCATCCCGGTGGTGCCCCCGGTGTAGAGCATCACCAGGTCGTCCCCGCTCCTGCCCCAGGGTGCGGCCACCCGGCCGCCGCCGTCGCCCGCCACCTCCCCGTAGGGCGTGGCCCACGGCGGGCACGGGCCCGAGCCCGAGCCGTCGTCCACCCACAGCCAGCCCCGCACCCGCGGCACCCGGTGCCGCACCCGCGCCACCCGTTCGGCGAAGGCCCCGTGGAACACCACGGCCACCGCGTCAGCGTTGTCCCAGAGGTACGCCAGCTCGTCGTCGGCGTAGCGGTAGTTGGTGTTGACCGGCACCAGCGCCACCTTGGTGGCGGCGAAGGTGGCCTCCAGGTACTCGGGGCAGTTGTAGAGGTAGAGCGCCACCTTGTCCTGGCGGGCCGTGCCGAGGCCGAGCAGCCACCGGGCCACGCCGTCCGCCCGCCGGTCGAAGGCGGACCACGGCGCCACCCGGTCCCCCTGGGCCACGGCGGGCGCGTCCGGCAGCTCGTCCGCCACCGCCTCCCACACGTCCGCGTAGTTCCAGTCCGACACCGTGCGCACCGTCCCTGTCCGGCCCCGCTCCGGCGGCGAGCCTACGTGGCGTGGTCACGGCTCCTTCCAGCGGTGGTCCACAGCCTCCGGCAGCCGCCCGATAGGCCGCCGGGCTGCCCCGCTATTGCGCGCGTGCGCGGCACATAGCAAGCTGGTGTGCCCGGAGCGCACGTGGAGCACCAGGGAGTTTTGCACCGCAGCAGGCATCGGATCCGTGAGCACCGCAGTCGGGAGGCATCGCATGAACACTCCGGCACGTGGTTGTGAACGGCTGTATGACATCGGTGTAATTCCCCCGAGCGCGGCCGTGCGCGGCCGCCCACCGGCGGCCGGCGGCAGGTAGCGGAGGGCCATGGGACGGACGGTCGAGGACGGCATCGCGGGCAACGGCTCGCGGTCGCGCGCCCCCGTGCTGGACGGCGCTCCTTACCGCCCCGAGCGGGCCGCCGCCGGTGCCGGGGGGCTCATTGCCCGCAGCCGGGAGCTGGCCCACATCGACGAGCTGCTCTGGCGCGCCCGGCGCGGCGCCGGGGGGGTGGTGGCCCTCCACGGCGAGCCGGGCGTGGGCAAGACGGTGCTGGTGGACGCGGCGGTCAGCCGGGCCGCCGAGTTCCGCACGGTCCAGGTGCGCGGCTCGGTGGGCACGGGCGCCGTCGCCGACCCCGGGGCCTGGCCGGCGCCGCTGGGCGAGCTGGCCAGCCGCCTGGACGACTTCGTGGTCCAGCCGCCGCCGCTGGCCGCCGACCGCGCCCCGGCCGAGACCGGGACGCCGGAGCCCCCGTCGCCGGCGGCCGTGGAGGCGCTGGCCTCCGGGCTCCGGCGCATGACCGAGGCCGCCGGGTCGCCGCTGCTGGTGACCGTGGACGACTGCCAGGAGCTGCCGGCCACCTTCGTGGACGCCCTGGCCGGCGCGGTCCTCACCCACCTCCGGGACGACCCGGTGGGCCTGATCCTGGCCTGGCGCGACTCGCCCCACCTGGCGCCGTTCCACCTCGCCCGGCCGGACGTGCCCCTGCACCGCCTGGGCGGCCTCACCCTGGGCCAGGCCGTGCAGCTCATGCGGTCGCGGTTCGAGCAGCTCCCGGCCGAGACCGTGCTCAACGAGCTCGTGGTGCGCAGCGCCGGGAACCCGCTGGTGCTGGCCGACGTGTACGGCCGGCTCACCCCCGAGCAGCTCGCCGGGTGGCACCCGCTCCCGGACCCGCTGCCGGTGAGCGACGTGGTGGTGGACGCGTTCGACGTCGTCCGCCGCTTCCCCGACACCACCCGCCGGGCGCTCACGGTGGCCGCCGCCGCCCACGTCCCGCGCGACGTCATGCTCGCCGCCATGCGCCAGCTCGGCGTGGACCGCGGCGACCTGGCCCCGGCCGTCGAGGCGGGCGTGGTCTACGAGCGGGGCCCCCGGATCGACTTCGCCCACCCGCTCGTCCGCGCCGCCGCCTTCCGGGGGGCGCCGTTGGACCTGCGGCGCTCGGTCCGGCGCGCCCTCAGCGACGAGCTCGCCCGCGGGCAGGCGATCGAGACCAGCGCGTACCACGCCGCCATCGACGCGCCCACCCCGGACCAGCTCGCCGCCCGGCGGCTGGGGGAGGCGGCCCAGGTGGCCATCGACCGTGGCGACCTCGAGGCGGCGGCCCGGCACGAGGAGTTCGCGTCGCGCTTCGCCGCCGAGGACGCGGCGGCCGCCCAGTACCTGGCGTCCGCCGCCTCGCACTGGCTGGCCTGCGGGCGGCGGGACCGGGCCCGGTACTGCGC
>JBOGGH010000066.1:0-8890 GCA_050743905.1 Acidimicrobiales bacterium | reverse complement strand
GGCGCCGGCTCGGCGGCCACCGCGGCGTGCCCGGCACGGGCGGGCTCCGGCGCACCCTGCCCGCCGGCCTCCTGGGCCAGGCGGTCCCTGATGACCTTCAGCGGCAGGAAGTGCTCGCGCTGCTGGCGGAGCACCCACCGCAGCCGCTCGACGTCCTGCTCGTAGAACTTGCGGTAGCCCGAGGGCGACCGCTCCGGGTTGACCAGGCCCTGGCTCTCCAGGAAGCGGATCTTGGAGATGGTCACGTCGGGGAACTCCTCCCGCAGCAGGCTCAGCACGTCGCCGATGGAGAGGTAGGTGCGGGTGGTCACGCGGCGGTCACTCGTCCCCGGCAACCAGGTACACCAGCTTGAACTTCCCGATCTGCACCTCGTCCCCCCCTGACAGGACCTGCTCCTCGATCCGCTCGCGGTTGACGTACGTCCCGTTGAGCGACCCGACGTCGCGGATCACCACCTTGCCGTCGTCGTCCCTCCGCAGCTCCGCGTGCCGGCGCGACACGGTGATGTCGTCCAGGAAGATGTCGCTCTCCGGATGGCGGCCCGCCCGCGTCACCGCCTTCTCCAACAGGTACCGCGCCCCCACCGTGGGCCCGCGGCGCACCACCAGCGCGCCGGTGCCGTGGGGCACCTCGACCAGCGTGACCGAGGAGTCCTCCTCGGCCGTCTCGCCCTGCTCCGCCACCGGCTGCAGGGTGACCGTGGTCTCGGATCCCTCGGTGGGCAGCGCCGCGCCGCACGACGAGCAGAAGTTCACCCCCTCGGGGTTCCGGTGCCCGCAGTTGTGGCAGTACACGTCCCCCACGGTAGCCGCTCCCCCGGGGGCGTTTCCCTGGCCCCGGCGACCGGTGCGGGAAGCCGGGCCGCCGGGCGCTCCCGCTCAGGAGCCGGTCAGCGCACGGTAGGCGGCGGCGTCCAGCAGGCCGTCCGCCACGACGCCGGCCTCCGGCTCGAGCTCGCAGATCCACCCCTCGCCGTACGGATCCTGGTTGAGCCGCTCGGGCGCCTCGGCCAGCCCCTCGTTCACGGCCACGACGGTGCCGGCCACCGGCGCGTAGATCTCCGAGACGGACTTCGTGGACTCGACCTCCCCCAGCGCGGCGCCCGCGTCCACCACGGTGCCGACGGCGGGCAGGTCCACGAACACCACGTCGCCGAGCGCGTCCTGCGCGTAGTCGGTGATGCCCACGCGCACCCGCGAGCCGGCGGCCTGCACCCACTCGTGGTCGTTCGAGTAGCGGCGGTCGTCAGGGACGTTCATGGGCACGGACCCTACCGGACGCCGCGCGGCCGCTCCGGTGGCCCGAGCCGTCCCCGAGGACGTCCCGCACCGCCTCGTGCAGGAGCTGGCCCAGGGTCCCCGACTGGACGCCCTCGAACACCTCCCCCGAGAGCACCAGGCAGGTCATCACCGAGCCCAGGGCGCAGGCCAGCCGCACCCGGTCCCGGAGGGGCACGGAGGGGTCGCCCAGTACCCGGCGGAACTGCTCCTGGAGGTCGTCGTGGTCTTCGTCGTGCCCCTTGCGGTGCAGGACCTCGAAGGCCGCCCGGTTCCGCTCGTGCATGACGAAGATCTTCCGGTTGGCCAGCATCTCGTCGATCATCTGGTCGAGGAGGTGGCCCCAGGAGGCGGCCCCGGCCGGGGTCTGGCCGAGCTGCTCGAAGGCGCGGCGCCCGAACTCGTGGAGCCGCAGGTGCAGGGCCATCAGGATGTCGTCCTTGCTGGCGAAGTGGTAGTAGAGCGCCGCCTTGGAGAAGCCCAGCCGCTCGGCGATCTCCCGCAGCGACGTCTTGTCGAACCCCTGCTCGGTGAAGAGATCCAGGGCGACGTCGAGGATCCGCTCCCTGGTGCTCCGCTCCGGCTCGCCCGGCCCGGCCCCGGTGCCGCCCTCCACCGGCGTCCCGCCGGCGCGGCCCGGGTCGTCAGCCGTCGCCCTCCGTGCCACGGCGCCATCCTACCGGCCCCGACCCCTGACTTGACGACAGGTAAGGAAGATCCTTACCATGCGGCAAGTAAGGGACGCGTGGCGACCGCCGCGGCGCCCGGACGACAGAGGGCGGGTGCGGGGTGACCGACATGCCGATGATCGAGGCCGCCGGGCTCGCCAAGCGCTACGGCGAGACCCGGGCCCTGGCCGGCGTGGACCTCGTGGTCCCGGCCGGCTCCGTGCTGGGCGTCCTCGGGCCCAACGGCGCCGGCAAGACCACCGCGGTGCGCATCCTCACCACCCTGGCGCTGCCCGACGGCGGCACGGCCCGGGTGGCCGGGTTCGACGTGGTGCACGAGGCCGCCTCGGTCCGGCGCCACATCGGCGTCACGGCGCAGGACGCCACGCTCGACGAGGCGCTCACCGGCCGCCAGAACCTCCGCATGGTGGGCGAGCTGAGCGGCCTGCGCGGGCGCGAGGCCCGCCACCGGGCCGCCGAGCTGCTCGAGCGGTTTGAGCTGGCGGACGCCGCCGACCGGGTGATGAAGGGCTACTCCGGCGGGATGCGCCGCCGGCTGGACCTGGCCGCCGGCCTGGTGACCCACCCGCCGGTCCTCTTCCTGGACGAGCCCACCACCGGCCTCGACCCCACCAGCCGGGCACGCATGTGGGAGGTCATCCGCGAGCTCGTGCTGGCGGGGACCACCCTCCTCCTCACCACCCAGTACCTGGAGGAGGCCGACCAGCTCGCCGACCGGATCGTGGTCATCGACCACGGCCGCGTGATCGCCGAGGGCACCTCCGCCGAGCTCAAGCGGGCCACCGGCGGGGCCCGGCTCGAGGTGGCGCTCACCGCCCCCCACCCCGGCGCCGAGGCGGCGCTGCGGCCGTTGGTGGACGGCGAGATCCACGCGAGCCAGGACGGTCGCCACCTCAGGGCCGGGGTGCGCAGCGGGTCCGGCCTGGGCACCGCGGTGGTGCGGGCCCTGGACGCCGCCGGGGTGCTGGTGGACGACGTCGAGGTCCACCAGCCGTCGCTCGACGACGTGTTCCTGGCCCTCACCGGGCGGGGCGCCGAGGACCTGCCCGGCGGCCGCCCCGGTGCCCCCGGAGCCCCCGGCGTCCCACCGCCGGCGCCGGCCGTCCCCCACCTCGAAGGAGCCCGCCCGTGACGGTACCGGCCACCCTCACCGCCCCGCCGCCGCTCGCCCGGCGCACCTGGCTCGGCGCCAGGTGGCGCGACACCGTGGTGCTCACGCGGCGGAACCTCCAGCACATCGCCCGCGAGCCGCTCCAGCTCTCCGACGTCACGGTCCAGCCGGTGCTCTTCACGCTGCTCTTCATCTACGTGTTCGGGTCCGGGGTGCCGATCCAGGGCGGCAGCTACAAGGACTTCGCCCTCGCCGGCCTGATGCTCCTCAACCTCACCACCTCGGCCATGGGCACGGCGGTGGGGCTCAGCACCGACCTCTCCACCGGCGCCATCGACCGCTTCCGCACCCTGCCGATGTGGCGCTCGGCGGTGCTCGTGGGGCGCTCGGTGGCCGACGTGCTCTCGGCCACCCTGTGCGTGACCATCGTGGCGCTCACCGGGCTGGCCATCGGGTGGCGCACCGGCGCCGGCGCGCTCTCGGTGGTGGGCGGCTTCGCGGTGGCCCTGCTGTTCAGCTACGCGCTGTCGTGGGGCTGCGCCTGCCTGGGCATCGTCTCCAAGGGGCCCGAGTCCGCCCAGGGGATCGGCCTGATCATCCTCTTCCCGCTGGCCATCGTCTCCAACGCCATGGTGCCCACCACGCACATGCCGGGGTGGCTCCAGGCCATCGCCGACTGGAACCCGGTCAGCGCCGTCACCTCGGCGGTGCGGAACCTGTTCGGCAACCCGAACCCGTCCGCCGCCATCCACGCCTGGCCCATGCAGCACCCGGTGCTGGCGGCCGTGCTGTGGTCGGTGGGCATCATGGCCGTCTTCGCGCCGCTGGCCGCCGTCCTCTACCGCCGGCGCACCACCGGCTGAGCCGGGCTGCCGCGGGAGCCGGGCCCCGCACCGGCCGGGCGGGCCCCGGCCGCCCTACGCCGCGCCGGACGCCGATCCGCCCTCGCCGTCCGGTTCCCCGCCCCCGGCCAGCTCGGCCAGCCTCGCCACCCCCTCGGGCCGGCCCACCACGGCCAGGCGGTCCCCCACCTCGAGCACGGTCCGGCCCACCGGGGTCACCAGGTCCCGGCCCCGGTGGATCGAGGTCACCAGCGTGCCGGGCGGCAGGGCGGCGTCGGTCAGCGACCGGCCGGCCAGGGACGAGCCCTCCACGATCTCCACCTCGCCGCTCCCGGCGCCCTCGCCCACGCCGGCCAGGCGGCCGAGGGCCGAGAGCAGCCCGATGCGGTACCCGCGCACGAGGTCCGACACCGCCAGCGTCCCCACCACCCGGCGCTCCTCGTCCAGCACCGGCAGCCAGCCCTCGGGCGCGGTGGTCAGCGCGTCGAGCGCGGCGTCCAGGTTCGAGGCCACCCCCACGGTGGGCGTGGTGACGTCGGCCAGCGAGCCCAGCGCCTGCCCGTCGTCCCCGTCGCCCTCGGCACCCTCCCGGCGCAGGTGCTCGAGGAAGGCGGCGCCCACGAACCTGCCCTCCTCGTCCACCACCGGCGCCCCGGGGACGTCCAGGGCCTCCATGCGCCGGCAGCCGGCGCCGGCACCCTCGCTGCCCGGCAGCACGAGCCGTGGCGGGACCATGGCCTCGGTCACCCCCACGTTGGCCAGGAGCGGCATCCCCACCAGGAGTTGCTGGGCCGGCGCCTCGGCGCGGCTCTTGAGCTGGCTGCGGTAGATGGTGTCGTCGCTGCGCCGCACGATCAGCCAGGCGATGCCGACGGCCAGCATGGCCGGCGCCAGGATGGAGACGCTGCCCGTCATCTCGGCCACCATCAGCGTCACGGCCAGCGGCGCCCGCGAGATGCTGCCGAAGCAGCACATCATCCCCACGATCACGTACGGCGCCGGGTTGTGGCCCAGCGAGGGCGCCACGGGCTCCAGCAGCCGCCAGAAGGCGGCGCCCACGAAGGCGCCGATCACCATCCCCGGCCCGAAGATGCCCCCCGACCCGCCCGAGCCGATGGAGAGCCCGGTGGCCAGGATCCGGGCGAACGGCAGGATCACCACGATCCACAGCGGCATCCCGAGGAGCTGGCGGCCGAGGCTCTGCTGGATCCAGCCGTAGCCGGTGCCGAGCACCTCGGGGATGGCCAGGCCGAGCAGGCCCACCAGGACGCCGGCCATCGCCGGCTTGGTCCACCGCGGCGCCCGGATCCGGCCGAACACCCCCACCAGGCCGTAGAAGCCCTTGGCGTAGCCGAGGCCGATCACGCCGCCCAGCACGCCGATGACCGCGAACCACAGGAGCTGCAACGGGTCCGTGAACCGGTAGCCGCCGTTGTAGCCGAACAGCGGGCTGAAGCCCTCGACGCCGGCGAAGATGGCGTAGCCCACCGCCGACGCGATGAAGCAGGGCAGCAGGGCCGCCACGTCGAAGTCGTCCCGGTAGAGGATCTCGGTGGAGAGCACGGCGCCCCCGAGCGGCGCGCCGAAGATGGACCCGATGCCGGACCCGATGCCCGTGGCCACGGCGATGCGGGCGTCCGCCGGGCTGAGGTCGAAGACCCGCGCCAGGAGCGAGCCGAAGCCCGCGCTGATCTGGCCGGTGGGCCCCTCGCGCCCGCCCGAGCCGCCCGAGCCGATGGTCAGCGCCGAGGCCACGATCTTGACCAGGACGGCCCGGAAGCGGATGCTCCGCGGGTTGTTGTGGACCGCCGAGATGGCGGCGTCCGTGCCGTGGCCCTCCGCCTCGGGCGCCACCCGGAACACCAGCGCCCCGGCGAGCGCCGCGCCCAGGCCCACCACCAGCGGGAGCGCCCACGGACGGCTGAAGCCGGCCGAGGCGGCGATCCCGCCCTCCCCCGTGGGGGTGGGGATCTGGTAGCCCACCATGACCCCCAGGAAGAGCTTGGTGGCCCCGAGGAGCGCCTCGTAGAAGACCACGGCCCCGCACCCGGCGATCGCCCCGATGAGCACGCCGAGCACGAGCCACTTCTGGAGGTACGAGGCACCGGCCAGCCACCGCGCCATGCGCACCCCGCCCGAGCGGAGCACGGTCCGGACGGCGCGCTCCGGCGAGACCCTCACAGGTCCCATCCGGCCGTCCAGTCCTGCTCGGGGACCTCGCCCGCCGCGTCGGCCAGCCGTTGCAGGGAGTCCACCAGCTCGCTCCGGCGCCGGGCGGGCACCGCCGCCAGCAGGGTGGCGATCTCCCGCCGCCGGCGGGCCGTGACCGCGTCCACCAGCCGGCGACCCGACTCGGCGAGCGACAGCCGCACCTGGCGCCGGTCGCCGCGCTCCTGGCGCCGCTGGACCAGCCCCTTGCGGACGAGCCGGTCGCACATCCTGGTGGCCGTCGATGGCGTCACGCCCACCGCCTCGGCCAGGGACGCCAGGCTCTGCGGCCCGCGCGAGGCGAGCACCACGAGCGTCCGGTACTGGGCGAGCGTGACCTCCTCGCCAGCGTCGCCCAGCGAGCGGGCGGCCACGCCCACCAGCACCCGGCTGGCGCTCAGCACGGCGTCCACCAGGGCGTCCAGGTCCTCACGGGCGGGGAGGCCCGATGCGTTCATACGCCAATCATTGCACAGGCGAAGGAGTTGCCGACGGTCCCGCCCGCCACGGCCGGTCCGCGGCCGGCGCTGCGCCCTGCAGCCCCCGTGGCGGCGACCGCGGATCGCCGGGGCGCCCGGGGCCGGTACCCTTGGCAGCCGCGTCGCCGGAACGGTTCCGGCGCGCAGAAGTTGAGAGCGAGGGTTCCTTGCCTACCGGCACCGTGAAGTTCTTCAATTCCGAGCGTGGCTTCGGCTTCATCTCCCGCGAGCAGGGTGAGGACGTCTTCGTCCACTACTCGAACATCCAGGGCTCCGGCTACCGCTCCCTGACCGAGGGGCAGGAGGTCGAGTTCGACCTCGCCCCCGGGCGGAAGGGCGAGGAGGCGCACAACGTCCGGGTGATCTAGCGCCCCGGCGCGCCCTGCCCCGCCTCCGCCTCCGCCCCCCGTAGGGGCCGGGACGGGCCGGGCACGGCAGGATCCCCCGGCGCCCGCGAGCGGCCGCGCCGGGACCGCACCCCAACCCGCCACGCGGGCGGACCGTCGAGCGTTCCCCGGTTGGGTTGACGCGGGCGTTAGGCTTTCTTCCCGCGCGCGTGAAGGTGCGCGCACCCCTGTCGTGGAGCACGATGGCCCACCCGCCCCAACAGAGCACCGACCGGCCGGCGCCGGGGCCCAACTACAAGTGGGTGGCGCTGTTCATCTCCACGCTGGGGATGCTCATGGCCACCATCGACGGCTCGATCACGCTGATCGCGCTGCCCGACATCTTCCGCGGCATCGGGATCGACCCGCTCGAGCCGGGCAACAGCTTCTACCTGCTCTGGATGATCCTGGGCTTCCTGGTGGTGACGAGCGTGCTCGTGACCACCCTCGGGCGGCTGGGGGACATCTACGGCCGCGTCCGCATCTACAACCTCGGCTTCGCCGTCTTCACGTTCTTCTCGCTGACGCTGTCGGTGACGTGGACCACCGGCCACGCCGCCGGCGACTGGCTGGTGGTGATGCGGGTGTTCCAGGGGGTGGGGGCGGCCATGCTCATGGCCAACTCGGCGGCCATCCTCACCGACGCCTTCCCGGCGGACCAGCGCGGCATGGCCATGGGCGTCAACCAGGCGGCGGCGTTCAGCGGGGTCTTCATCGGCCTCGTCCTCGGCGGCGTGCTGGCGCCGATCAACTGGCGGCTCGTCTTCCTGGTGTCGGTGCCCATCGGGCTCTTCGCCACCGTCTGGGGCTACCTCCAGCTCCGGGAGCTCAGCGAGCGGCGGCCGGCCCGCATCGACTGGCCCGGGAACATCACGTTCGCCCTGGGCCTGGTGCTGGTCATGGTGGGGATCACCTACGGCATCGAGCCCTACGGCGGCCGCACCATGGGGTGGACCAACCCCCTCGTCCTCGGGTCGCTGGCCGCCGGCACGGCGCTGCTCGTGGCCTTCGCGGTGGTGGAGGCGCGGGTGGCCGAGCCGATGTTCCGGCTGCAGCTCTTCCGCATCCGGGCCTTCTCGGCCGGCGTCTTCGCCAGCTTCCTGGCCGCCCTCAGCCGCGGCGGCCTGATGTTCATCCTCATCATCTGGCTGCAGGGCATCTGGCTCCCGCTCCACGGCTTCGACTTCGCCCAGACGCCGCTGTGGGCGGGGATCGCCATGCTGCCGCTCACCGCCGGCTTCCTCCTCGCCGGCCCGGTGTCCGGCGTCCTCTCGGACCGGTTCGGGGCGCGGCCGTTCGCCACCGGGGGGATGGTGGGGACGGCGGTGGCGTTCGTGCTCCTGGACCTCCTCCCGATCGACTTCCCCTACTGGCTGTTCGCCGTCGTCCTCTTCTTCACCGGCGCCGCCATGTCCTCGTTCGGCTCGCCCAACCGCGCCGGCGTCATGAACAGCCTGCCGGCGGCCGACCGCGGCGCCGGCTCGGGGATGAACACCACCTTCCAGAACTCGGCGCAGGTCCTCTCGATCGGCATCTTCTTCACCCTCATCATCGTGGGCCTCTCGTCCTCGCTGCCGGCCAGCCTCGCCCACGGCCTGACGGCGGAGGGGGTCCCGGCCGGCGCCGCCCAGCGGGTGGCCCACCTGCCGCCGGTCTCCACGCTCTTCGCCGCCTTCCTGGGCTACAACCCGGTCCAGCACCTGGTGGGCGCGCACGCCCTCGCCCAGGTGACGCCGGCCCAGCGTGCCGCGCTCACCGGGCACGCGTTCTTCCCCTCGATCATCACCGGGGCCTTCCGCGACGGGCTGCACGCCGCCTTCGACTTCGCCATCGTGGTGAGCCTCCTGGCCGCCGCCGCCTCGTGGACCAGGGGCTCGCACGTCCCGCGCCACCACCG
>JBOGGH010000065.1:0-8896 GCA_050743905.1 Acidimicrobiales bacterium | reverse complement strand
GCCCCGCCCTCCGCCGCCGGCACCTCCCCGGTCACGCGGTCGGGCCAGTCGGCCAGGTGGACCGATCCCTCCTCGCCGGCACCGGTGAGCTCGCGCCACACCCGGTCGGCCACGAAGGGGCAGAACGGGGCCAGCAGCGTGGCCACCACCACCAGCGCCTCGTGCAGCGTGGCCTGGGCGGCCAGGGCGTCGGCCGGCGGGGCGTCCGGGTCGGTCCGCCAGAACCGCCGCCGGGTGCGCCGCACGTACCAGTTCGAGAGGTCGTCCACCAGCCCGGCCAGTGCCTCGGCGGCCTCGAGGGGCTCGTAGGCGTCGAGGGCGGCGGTAACCGCCAGCACCGTGCCGGCCAGGCGCGAGCGCGCCCAGCGGTCCATGGCCGGGCGCTCGGCCGGCGGGGGGACCGAGGGGTCGGCGGGGTCGAAGCCGTTGAGCGAGGCGTAGGTGGTGAAGAAGCTCAGCGTGTTCCACAGCGTGAGCAGCGTGTCGCGCATCGAGGTGTCGATGGCCGGCAGGCTCACCCGGGTGGGCGTCCACGGCGAGCCCTGGCTGTACATCCACCAGCGCAACGGGTCCGCGCCGCGGGTGCCCAGGATCTCCCACGGGTCGATCACGTTGCCGAGCGACTTGGACATCTTGCGGCCGTCGGCGTCCACGATGTGGCCCAGGCACATGACGTGGCGGTAGGGGGCGCGCCCGAACACGAGGGTGTTCACGGCCAGCAGGGAGTAGAACCACCCCCGCGTCTGGTCGATGGCCTCGGTGACGAAGTCGGCCGGGAAGGTGAACGCCTCCTCGGAGCCGCCGGCGAGCGGGTAGCCCACCTGGGCCGCCGGCATGGAGCCGGAGTCGAACCAGGCGTCGATCACCGGCTCCACCCGCCGGGCCTGCCCCACCACCAGCTCCGGCTCGAGGTCCCCCAGGGCGGCGCCCGAGGCGGACGAGGCGCCCATCACCCCGGCGCACTCGGGGCAGGGGAACTCGACCTCGTCGATGGCCGGCCGGTGGGGATCCACGTCCCGCACGTCCCGGCCGGCCAGCTCGGACAGCTCGTCCAGGGACGCCACGCAGAAGACGTGGCCGTCCTCGCAGCGCCAGATGGGCAGCGGGGTGCCCCAGAACCGGTCCCGGGAGAGCGCCCAGTCGACGTTGTGCTCCAGCCACTCGCCGAACCGGCCGTCGCGGATGTGTGCCGGGTGCCACCCGACGGTCCGGTTGGCGGCCACCAGGTCGTCCTTGCGGGTGGAGGTGGCCACGTACCAGCTCGGCTTGCCCCAGTAGATGAGCGGCGTCCCGCAGCGCCAGCAGTGCGGGTACGAGTGCCGGTGCGGCTGGCGGCGGAGCAGCAGGCCCGCCGCCTCCAGCCGTTCGTCGATCTCGTGGTTGGCGTCGCGGACGGCCCGCCCGGCCAGCCAGCCGGCGTCGGCGGTGAACCGCCCGTCCGGCCCCACCGGGTTGAGCACCGGCAGCCCGTGCTCGCGCCCCACCTGGCGGTCGACCTCCCCGAAGGCCGGGGCCAGGTGGACGAGGCCGGTGCCCTCCTCGGTGGTGACGTAGCCCGCCGGCACCACCCGCCAGCCGTCGGCGCGGGGTGGCTCCGGAACCACGTCGAGCGGCCGGCGGTAGCGCAGGCCCACCAGGTCGCGGCCGGGCACCCGCGCCGTCACCGTGGCACCCTCCCCCATCACCGCCTCCACCAGGTCCTCGGCGACCACCATCCCGTCGACCACCGCGTAGGCGAGGTCCGGGTGCACGGCGACGCCGGTGTTGGCCGGCAGCGTCCACGGGGTGGTGGTCCAGACCACGAGCGAGGTGGCCCCGCCGGGCGCCCGACCCGGATCCTCGAGCGGCAGGCGCACGTAGGCCGACTCGTCCTCCTCGTCCGAGTAGACGTCCGGCTGGCCCAGCTCGTGGCTGGAGAGCGCGGTGCCGCACCGCGGGCAGTACGGCACCACCTTCAGATCCTCGTAGAGGAGACCCTGGTCGAAGAGCTGCCTGAGGTGCCACCAGACCGACTGCACGTAGGACGGGTCGAAGGTCCAGTAGGCGGCGTCCAGGTCCACCCAGTAGCCGATGCGCTCGGTGAGCCGGCGCCAGTCCTCCACGTAGGAGAGCACCGAGGCCCGGCAGCGCCGGGTGAACTCGGCGATGCCCACCTCCGTCTCGATCTGGTGCTTGCCGGAGATCCCGAGCTGCTTCTCGACCTCCACCTCCACCGGCAGGCCGTGGGTGTCCCAGCCGGCCCGCCGCGCCACCCGGAAGCCGCGCATGGTGCGGTACCGGCAGAAGAGGTCCTTGTAGACGCGGGCCCACACGTGGTGGAGGCCGGGGCGCCCGTTGGCGGTGGGCGGGCCCTCGTAGAAGACCCACGGCTCGGCCGCCTCGCGGCCGGCCACCGAGCGCTCGAAGATCCGCTGGCCGGACCACCGCGCCAGCTCCTCCTCCTCGAGCGTGACGAAGTCGACGTCGGGGGGCACGGGGCGGAACACGGGATCTCCTGGCGAGGCGGGCTCGGTGGTGGCTGGTGGCTGGTGGCTGGTGGCTGGTGGCTCCGGAGAGCCTAGAGCGTGGCCGGCTCGCCACCGCCGGGAGCGGCGAGCGGATCCGCGGCGTGGGCCACCGCCACCGCCGCCCACAGCGCTTCGTCCACCTCCTCGAGGCACCCGAGCACCGCGTCGGCGATGGCGAACGCCGGGCGGTCCCGCTCCACCGGCTCGGGCACGGCCACGCAGGCCATGCGGGCCGCCTTGGCCGCCAGCACCCCGGCCGGCGCGTCCTCCCACACCAGGCACCGGTCGGGCGCCACGCCGAGCTCGCGGGCGGCGGCCAGGAAGACCGCCGGGTGCGGCTTGCCGTAGGCCTCGTCCTCGGCCGAGCACACCACCCCGAACTCGCCGGCCAGGCCGAAGTGGTCCAGCACCCGCCGGATCAGCCGGTGCTCGGACGAGGAGGCGAGGGCCAGCGCCACGCCCTGGTCCCGGCACAGGGCGATGGCCCGGTGGGCGCCGGGCAGCAGCCGGCCTTCGGCCACCACGAGCTCGAGCACCCGGTCGACCACGGCCGCCGCCACCTCGTCCGGGCCCGGTCCCGCCCACGGGTACCGCTCGTGCCAGTAGCGGGTCACCTCCTGGACCACCATGCCCTTCGTCAGGCGGCAGGCTGTCACCGCCAGGGGGACGCCGAGGTCGCCCAGGATCTCGATCTCGGCCCGGTGCCACAGCGGCTCCGAGTCCACGAGCAGGCCGTCCATGTCGAAGATGGCGGCCCCGAACACCGGGTGGCCGCCCGGCCCGGGCACCGGCGGGGCCGGCCTCAGCCGGGGAGCTGGGCCTCGATGGCCCCGACGAGCGCCGGGTCCTCGGGCTCCACCTGCGGGCGGTAGCGACCCACCACCCGGCCGGCCGGCGAGACCAGGAACTTCTCGAAGTTCCAGGTGACGTCGCCCGCCTGGCCCTCGGCGTCGGCCACCTCGGTCAGCTCCCCGTAGATCGGGTGCCGGGCCTCCCCGTTCACGTCGATCTTCTCGAACAGCGGGAAGGTGACGCCGTAGGTGGTCGAGCAGAACTGCGCGATCTCCTCCGGGTTCCCGGGCTCCTGGCCGAGGAACTGGTTGCAGGGAAAGCCCAGCACCGAGAACCCCCGGTCCTGGTAGTGCTCCTGCAGCCGCTCCAGCCCCTCGTACTGGGGCGTCAGCCCGCACTTGGAGGCCACGTTCACCAGCAGGAGCGCCTTGCCCCGGTAGGGCGCGAGGGACGAGTCCTCGCCCTCCAGGGTGTGGACGGGCACGTCGAAGATGGACATGGCCGCAGGCTACCGCCTCATCGTCGGGCGCCCCGCGGCACCGGCGTTCGCACGGGCCGCCGGGTAGCGTGGCCTGCCGTGCCCCGGGCCACCGTCAACGGCGTCGACCTCGACTTCCGCCTCGACGGCCCGCCCGGTGGCGATCCCGTCCTGCTGGTATGCGGGACCGGCCAGCCGGCGTTTAGTTGGCAGGTGGCCGTGGCCCCCCGCCTGGTGGCCGCCGGCTACCGGGTGATCGCCTACGACAACCGCGGCGTCCCGCCGTCGTCGTGCCCGCCGCCCCCGTACTCGGTGGCCGACCTGGTGGAGGACGCGGCGGCCCTCGTGGAGCACCTTGGGGTGGGGCCGTGCCGGGTGGCCGGGCTCTCCCTCGGCGCGTTCGTCACCCAGGAGCTGGCTCTCGCCCGCCCGGACCTCGTGCGGGCGGCGGCGATGATGGGGACCGTGGGACGCTCGACCGCCCTCTTCCGGGCCTGGGCGCAGGCCAACGTGGAGCTGGTGCAGGCAGGCATCGTCCTGCCGGGCCGATTCACGGCGATGACCACGGTCATGGCCACCGCCAGCCCCGGGCGGCAGCTCGACGACGCCTTCGTGGGAACGATGGTGGAGCTGATGGCCGGGGCCCCGCCGTGGTCCGGCCCGGGCGCCGAGGGGCAGTACGCCGCCGACCTCGGCTACGACGACCGCCTGGGCGCCCTGGCCGGGGTCACGGTGCCGTCGCTGGTGATCGGCTTCGAGCACGATCTGATGACCCCGCCGTCGCTCGGCCGCGAGGTGGCCGGGGCGATCCCGGGGGGCCGGTACGTGGAGGTGCCGGACTGCGGGCACATGGGGCCCTTCGAGCGGGCCGACGCCGTCCTCCGCCACCTGCTGGCCTTCTTCGCCGGGACGTGACCTGACGTGCGGGCGGTGGTGATCCACGAGGGCGACCTCCGCTGGGAGGAGCGGCCCGACCCCGAGCCGGCCGACACCCAGCTCGTGGTGGCCGTGGCCGCCGCCGGGGTGAACGGCGCCGACCTGGTGCAGCGCCGCGGCCGCTACCCGGCCCCGCCGGGCTGGCCCCAGGACGTCCCGGGCATGGAGCTGGCCGGGACGGTCACGGCGGTGGGTCCCAGGGTCACGCGCTTTGCCCCCGGCGACCGGGTGATGGGGCTGGTGGGCGGCGGCGGGCAGGCCACGGCGGCCATGGTGGACGAGACGGCGGCCATGGCGGTGCCGCCCGGGACCGGGTGGCCCGAGGCCGGCGGCTTCCCCGAGGTGTTCGCCACCGCCCACGACGCCCTGTTCACCCAGGGAGGGCTGGCCCTGGGCGAGCGGGTGCTGGTGACGGGGGCCGCCGGCGGCGTAGGGGTGGCCGGCGTGCAGCTCGCGGCGTGCGCCGGCGCCAGGGTGGTGGCGTCCGTGCGCGACCCGGCGCGCCGGGAGGGCGTGGCCGGCCTCGGCGCGGCGGCGGTGGTGGACCCGGCCGGCGTGGCGGCCCACGGCCCCTACGACGTGGTCCTCGAGCTGGTGGGCGCCCCCAGCCTCGACGCCGCACTGGGCGCGCTGGCCCCCGGCGGCCGGGTGGTGGTGATCGGCGTGGGCGGCGGGTCGCGGATGGAGCTGGACCTCTTCCGCCTGATGGCGGCGCGGGCCCGCATCGCCGGCTCCACCCTGCGGTCGCGCAGCCGCGAGGAGAAGGCCGCCGTGGTGGCGGCCGTGGAGGCCCACGTACTGCCCCTCCTGGCCGAGGGCCGCGTCCGGGTGCCGGTCTGCGGCACGTTCCCGATGGCCGAGGCGGCGGCGGCCTACGAGCGGTTCGGGCAGGGGTCCAAGCTCGGCAAGGTGGTGCTCCTCACCTGAGCCCCGGCTGACGCCGGGGGCGCGGATCCGTGCAGCCGCGCCGGGGCTACGCTTGTCCCAGTTGCTCCGCGCACGCCAGGGGGATGGGATGCCCGCACGTCGAGCCGTTCTCGCGCTGATGGGCGCGCTCGCCAGCGCGCTCGCGGTGGCCGCCGTCCTCGGCTCGCCGGCCATGGCCAAGACCATGGGCCCGGCGACGCGGTCACAGGCCCACGGCGCGGCGGTCAAGGCATGGTGGACCTCGGTTGCTCCTGCCTATTCGACCCTCGAGGCCGACGTGGCCAAGGCCGGGACAGACCTCGGGCACTACCAGCTCACAGCTATGGGGTTCGAGTGCCAGAAGATCGTCAGTGACGCTCGCGGCCTCCGGTCCGAGCCGCCGGTGCCGGACCGCAGCATCAACGCCCGCTGGCAGTCGGGCCTCCGGCACTTCGGCGAGGGTGCCGAGTACTGCGCCAGGGGCGTACCCAGCAAGACAACAGCGCTCATCAGGCAGGCGACACGCGACATCCGCCTCGGGAAGGCCAAGCTGGCGAAGGCCGTGTCCGAGATCAGGGCGCTCGGGGGCGCGCCTCAGGCCTCCACGAGCTCCATCCGGTCGAGCTCCCAGTAGGAGCGGAGGGCCGCCAGCTTCCCCTCGCCGTTGGCGTAGTAGGTGAAGATGCAGCGGACCACCGCCACGTGCCGGCCGCCGGCCAGGGTGGTCCGGATGGTGCCCACCGCCGCCGCCTCGTCGCCGCACAGGTACGACTCCTCGATCTCGATCTCCACCCGCTCGCTCCCGGCGATGACGTTGTCGTAGAAGGCGGCGATGGCCTCCCGGCCGCGGTGGCCGTGCCCTTCCGGGTCGAACGGCGAGGGCCCGATCGGGTCCTGCACCACGCCGTCCTCGGCGAAGAGGTCCAGCCATCCCTCACGGTCCCCGGCCGCCACGGCGGCCCTGGATCGCTCCCCCAGCACCCGGGCGTCCGGCTTCTCGTTCACTGCCCCTCCCCCGTCGGTCACTGCCCCTCCCCTCCCCGCCGGGCCCTCAGGCCCGGACCTTGTGGATCACGGTATCGGCGAACCACCGCAGCTTGTCGATCTTGGCGGCCAGCGGCTCGACGTCCGGCCCCACCTCGTAGGGCCACCGGAACCCCACGATGACATCGGTGACCCCCTGCTCCTCCAGGCGGCGGATCCCGTCCACGCTGAAGGCGTCCATGGAGATGACGTGGATCTCGAAGGGCCGGTCCTCGGTGCCGTGCTCGCGCCGGAGCTCGCCCAGGCGCGCCAGCAGGCCGGGCAGGTCCTCCGGGTCGCCGCCGCCGTGGAGCCACCCGTCCGAGTCCCGCGCCGCCCGGCGGAGGGCCGCCTCGCCGTGGCCGCCGATGAGGATGGGCAGCGGCTCGGTGGGCACCGGGGCGATCTTGACGGAGAGCACGTCGTAGATCTCGCCGTGGTGCTCGAAGAACCCGCCGGCCGAGAGCCCGCGGACGATGGCCAGCGCCTCGTCCATCCGCCGCCCGCGCCGCTCCCAGGGAACACCGAGCACGTCGTAGTCCTCCCGCCACGGGCTCGAGCCCACGCCGAGCAGCAGCCGGTTCCCGGTGAGGACCGCCGTGGAGGTGGCCTGCTTGGCCACGAGCACGGGGTGGCGCATGGGCAGCTTCAGCACGAAGGTGACGAACCGGAGCCGCTCGGTGACCGCCGCCATGGCCGGGATGAGCGAGAAGGGCTCCAGGAACGGCTTGTCCTCCAGGAACTCCCGGGTGCCGTCGGGGTTGAACGGGTAGCGGCTCTCGGCGTGCTCGGGGTAGCAGATGCTGTCGGGCACCACCATGCCGTCGTAGCCGGCCTCCTCGGCCGCCCGGGCCAGGGGCAGGTAGAAGCCCGGGTCCGTCATCGACTCGGCGTAGGAGAAGCGCACGGGGCCTCCCGGTGGGCGGGCGGGCGGACCGGCCGGGTCGCCGGGGCCCCGTGGAGCCGGCCACCGCCCTACCATGCCGCCTGTGGCCGCCCATCCTGCCAGCCCGGGCGCCGGCGCGCCCGGCCCGGCGCCGGTCGACCTGGCCCTCATGGAGGAGGCGGCCCGGCAGGCGGTGGGCGAGATGGCCTACGCCTACTACGCCGGCGGTGCGGAGCACGAGCGCCTCTTGGAGGAGAACGTCGGGGCCTGGGCGCGTTGGCGCCTCCACCCCCGGGTGCTGGCGGGCGTGGAGCGGGTCTCCACGGCCACCACCGTGCTGGGCGCCCCGGTGGACCTGCCGGTGCTCCTGGCGCCCACCGCCATCCAGGGCCTGGCCCACCCCGAGGGCGAGGTGGCGTCCGCCCGGGGCGCCGCCGCCGCCGGGGCCGGCATGGTGCTCTCCTCCCTCGCCACCCGGTCGCTGGAGGACGTGGCCGCCGCCGCGCCGGGGGCGCCACGCTGGATGCAGGTCTACGTGCTGCGCGACCGGAGGCATACGGAGGCCCTCGTGGACCGGGCGGTCGCCGGCGGGTACCGTGCGCTGGTGCTGACGGCGGACGCGCCGGTGCCGGGACTGCGGCTGCGCGAGCTGCGGGGCGGGGTGCACCTCCCCGACGACCTGGCCCTCCCCAACATGGTCGCCGCCACCGAGCGCGCCCACGAAGGCGGCTTCATGGCCGTGGTGTCCGAGGAGCTCGACCCGGGCCTCACCGTCGACGCCGTCGGCTGGCTGGCCGGCCGCTCCGGCCTCCCGGTGGTGGTGAAGGGCGTGCTCCGGGCGGACGACGCCGCGCGCTGCGTGGACGCCGGGGCGGCGGCGGTGGTGGTCTCCAACCACGGCGCCCGCCAGCTCGACGACGCGCCGGCCACGGCGGACGTGCTGGCCGAGGTGGTCGACACGGTCGGCGGCCGGGCCGAGGTCTACGTGGACGGCGGGATCCGGCGGGCGGGCGACGTGGCCAAGGCGCTCGCCCTGGGCGCCCGCGCCGTGCTGGTGGGCCGCCCGGCCCTGTGGGCCCTGGCCACCGGCGGCGCCGAGGGGGTGGCCTCGCTGCTGCGGTGGTTCGAGGCCGAGCTGCGCCGGGTGATGGCCCTCTGCGGCGCACCGGACGTGGACCGGCTCGACCGGTCCCTGGTGCGGCCGGGACCCGGTGCGTGGCCGGGGCCCGGCGCGTGGCCGGGACGGGGACCCGGCCCGGGAGCGGCCCCGTGACCACCGTGGCCCGCCTCCTGGCCGACCGGGCGGACGACGACCGGCCGGCGGTGCTGGACGCCACCGGCACGTGGTCCTGGCGCGAGGCGGTGGCC
>JBOGGH010000064.1:0-8932 GCA_050743905.1 Acidimicrobiales bacterium | reverse complement strand
GCCTGCTACGGCTCACCGGAGTCTCCACGGCGCTCTTGCAGCGCGTCGTCGCGCTGGAGAGTGCGCTGCCTCTCCTCCTCGTCGCTGCGGTGTCGATCGGGGTCGGCCTCCTGTCGGCTGCCCTCTACCTCAACGCCCAAGTCGGCATCGCTTTCAGCATGCCGGGAATCGCGTATTGGGCAACGGTTCTCGTCGGGCTCGCCGCGTCACTCGGGATCATCGCGTCGACGTTCCCGCTCCTCAATCGGATCACGGGACCGGAGGTCGCCCGGAACGAGTAAGCAAGCGCCGCATCAGGTGATCGACCTTTGGAAATATGATCAGACCGCGCACAGGCCAATAGCTCTGGCGGTGTTCCTCTGAAGGTCACGCGTGTAGCCAGCGGGCGCAGATCGACGTTTCGTGAACCACCAACGTCGTCTCAAGCAGGTCAGATTGCCCCATAACACCGCCCGTACGCGTCCGGAGAAGCTATCCGCTGTCCAGCACGCGAAACCACAAGTCCGTGACGGTTGTACTGGCAACCGGTCAAGTTCGGGTAATGACCGACAACCAGGCCTGAGCACCGCTGGGATCGATGGTGATGTCAAGGACAGCCGGTTCGATCGTGTCGACCCGCCATCCCTCGCCAAAGCTCGTCCGTATCTCGTCCTCGGTCACCCGCCGAGGGCCCCAGTCTCCGGGCTGGCGATCACTGAAGCACAGCATGAAGTGGCGACCACCGGCGGGGATTGCCGTCCTCAAGCTGCTCACGTAGCGGTGCCGCTGTTCGTCATCAAAGACGTGAAACAGTCCGCAGTCGAGGACTGTGTTGAAACGCGCACCAAGGCGAGGGAGATCCAGGGCATCCCAGACCTTGAAGCGAGCCTCCACGCCTCGCTCGCTCGCCTTGGCCTGCGCCAACTCGATGGCCCGAGGAGCCGAGTCGATGCCCAGGGCCTCGAGTCCGAGTGAGGCGACCAGGAGGGCGTGCTCCCCAGTTCCACAGCCAACGTCGAGCACGTTCCCGACGAGGGTTCCGGCCTCAGCCAAGCGCTTGAAGGCGGGTTGCGGTCGCCCGATGTCCCATGGTGGCGTGGAGTCATAGCTGGAGTTGAAATAATGGTGCGACTCTGAGGCGGGCGCCTCGTTCGGCGCTCGGGGGTCGTCGGTCATCCTCCCGTGCTAGCACGACCTGACCATCCAGGAAGTGCTGTGGTGCGCAACCTGGCCCTGGGCGGCCTCATGATGAGGGCGACCGGGATCGCTCCGCGTCGGAACACCCGAGTGTCCTACCCACGAGCTATGTCAGGATACGACGAAGGACGGTGGCGAAGTCGTTGACCTCGCTCGCGAAGCCGGCGTGGTTTCCGGGAAAGTCGATCAGCGGGGTGCCAAGGCGTTCGGCGAGCGCGGCAGCCGTACGCTGGGGGAACTCGCCCTTGGAGGTGGTTCCGCCACCGAGCACAAGTTCGGCGGCCAGAACGAGGGCATCCACGATGGGCGGGCTGCACCGTCGAAGCTCACTCGGCTCGAAGTGCCGTAGCGGTTGCAGAACTTGCGGCCCAGCTGGCAGGGATCACGGCGCCAGCTATCGCAATGACGACCCCGGCTAGTGCAAGCGCCACCATCTCGCCCAACCGATAGACGCTAACGAACCTCGCCGGAAGCGCACCCCCGGCCGCGCTTGCCATGATGGGAAGTATGTCACGGTGCAGGGCGATTCCAGCCGGAACGCCCAGCACTCCCGCCAGCAACCCGATGCCGGCGACCCAGCTCACGATCATGGCGATGGTTTGGCGGGGCGTCATGCCGATGGCTTTGAACACCCCGAGATCGTGAACTCTCTCGCTCGTCATGATGACGACGATGTTGAGCACGCCAAACGCGGCCACGGTCGCAAGCAGGAGGGTGAGGATTGCGATCAGCGCGTCGACGAGGGGTAGGACGTCCGAGTGCAGGCCGTTGAGGGTGACCGAGTACTTCGAGCCCAGCTTGTTGATGAGAGATTGTGAATATGTCATGACCGAGGCACCCGCACGCAGCCCGATGTCGTACTGGCCTGGCATCAGGGTCAGGTCGACTGCTGAGAGGGTCCGCCAATCGGTGAACATCGAGATCCCATCATTCGTCGTGTCGAACACCGCGCCGACGATGCGGGTCCGGATCTCTTGCCCATTGAACTCGATCGTGAGCGCGTCGCCGACCGACTTGCCCGTCGCCCGGAGAAGACCGCTCGCGACGTCGACCTCTCCCGGCACCGAGTACCAACGCCCACTCACGATGGCATAGCCCGTCCATCCGGCCTCCCCGCGGAAGGCGGTGAGCGGGACGGACTGGGAGATGCCGTCGACGCTCACTGTCTCGTCCGCCTCGGCCACGTAGCGCAAGGTGGCAGGCTCGCCCAGCAGCGCGCGTGAGACGGCCTTTTGAGACGCCTCGTTGAAAGCGGGCTGTGTGGCGGGATCTATTTCGACTTGCTCGGCGTGGTGGGACAGCGCGCCGGTCACCATTTGCAAGGAGGTGCCGAGCCCGATCGCGAAGGTAACCGCAGTTGCGCCGAGCACGATTGCCACCAACGTCACCGCGGAGCGCGAGGGCCGCGAGAACGGTGCCGCCAGTCCTATCGTGATTGGCCGTGGCAACGACAACCGACCCAGCGTCCGGTGGGCGGTGAAACCGCGGCCGGTGCGTGGCGCCCGGCCGTTGGCAATCGCCTGGACCGAGCTCATTCGGCCCGCTCGCAAGGCCGGGGCGGCGGCGGCCAGGGCGGCCGACGCGCATACGAAGGCTGGTACGACGATGTCGACCCAGACGGGTACCCCGAGGGTGCCCACGCCATAGAGGCTGCCCGCTTTGCCCAGCAGCGACTCGGCAAGCAGGTTCCCGACAAGGACGCCGAGGAGACAGCCAGCTACGGCCGGCAGCGCCATTTGGACGGCATAGCAAAGCGTCACCTGTCCCGGGGTGAAGCCGATGCTCTTCAGAATGCCGATTCTGCGGTAACCCGAGACAACGGCACCGCTCACCACGTTGGCGACGATCAGTACCGACAGCACGACGGCGATGAGTCCGAATGCGGCGAGGAATGGCACGAAGGGCGTGATGTTCGAGATCTCCGCAGCTCGAACTGCGAGCCAGGACTCGGTGGCGGTGATCGTCCCGTCCGGGAGCTTGGAGCTCACGGCGCCCACGTCCTTACGGATCGCGGCGGAGTCCGCCGCGTCCTTGAAGCGATAGAGGACCTCTTCGTTCACCGGTGTCCTTGGCGAGGAGAGCGCGGCGATCTCGTCGGATGCGACCCAACCGCCGGCCGAATCAGTGACCGAGCTTGCGATGCCGACGACGGTGAGCTTGGGTGCTCCCGGAACTCCGGCCGCCGTGACGACGGAGCCAACCGGGAGGATGAGGGCAACTCCACCCGTCTGATTTGCGGCCAGGACGAGTTGGCCGGGCCCTTGCACCCAGTGTCCCGACATCATGGTCAAGTCGTCGACCGACCCACCGGGTGACGCTCGTCCGGCCACCGTGATCGCTTGGAGCAGATTTGAAGCACCCCCCTTGTGGCTAACCACGGGCACGAGTTCCACTTCGGCCAACGGACCGGACACCGCCGTCACCCGGGAGACGTGGTCGGCCCCTGTCAATTCGGCGCGCGTGACCCGAGAGGGGTCGATGGTCGCTACGACGTCGGCGCCGTGCTCGGCTGCAAAGGCATGGTCGAAGGGCGTCGTCGAGTCCACGACGAGCCCCAGGGCGAGCATGGAGGCGGCCGTCGCGACGAAGACGACCAGCCCGACGACGACCGTCTGCACCCGACGACGCGAGAGGCTCGCTCGAACGGCGTTGGCGATCGGTTCCATGCTCATCGGACCGCCGCCAGGGGGTCGATCGCGATGCGGCCGTCGCTCATCTCGATGGAGCGGGTGGCATACCGATCGGCGAGATCCCGGTTGTGGGTGACGAGCACGAGCGTCTGTCCAGATCGGTTGAGCTCCACCAACAGCTGCCCGATCTCCTCACCCGTGGTGCTGTCGAGGGCGCCCGTCGGTTCGTCCGCCAGGAGAAGCCGAGGGCGATTGATCAGCGCTCGTGCGATCGCGACCCGCTGACGCTCTCCACCTGAGAGCCGGCCGGGATAGGTGTCCCGGTAGCGCTCGATGCGCAATCTGGTCAGCAGCTCCTGGCCGCGCGCCTTCGCCTCTGGCCCGGGCACGCCGGCCAGCTGGGCCGGGAGGACAACGTTGTCGGCCACCGTGACATCGTCGAGCAGGTTGAAGAACTGGAAGATCATGCCGATGTGGGTACGTCGGTAGCGGGCGGCGGCGGTCTCCGACAGAGCGTCGACGCGCACCCCTGCCACCACGAGCGACCCCGTCGTCGGTTTGTCGAGTGCGGCAATGAGGTTCAGAAGCGTCGACTTCCCGCTCCCCGATGGCCCCATGACCGCCACCGCCTCGCCTTCTAAGACGTCCAGGTTCACCCGGTCGACCACCGGGCGGCCCTCGTCGTAGTGCTTCGTCACGTCTTTGAGCTGCACCAATGCGTCCATGAGTGCACGGTACGAACTTCTTGCACCGGCGTCGTCGTCCGCGCGAGGCATCTTCGGTGGCCGCGGAGAGTGATCTTTGGCCGCGGTCATCCTTTTGGAGTACATGCGAGGAGTGACGACAGACTGACCTCGGCGAGCCACACTGGGGCTATGAGCAGGTCTAACGAGGAGTCGGTCGGCTGGTGGCTCGATCGCGCATGGAAGTTCGCCACGAGCGGCGAACCTCGGAGGGCCTGGTCGAGACGGTCCGTCGTCTTCGATGTCACCCTGGCTGGGGCCGTGACGTTGGGGTCGCTCGCGACAGTGAGGTTCGCCCCGTCGGACGCCCTGGTGGCCGTCGTGACGTCGCTGCCGATCGTGGTCCGGAGACGGTTTCCGCTGAGCTCGTTTCTCGTCATCGCCCTTGCCGTCGCCTTCACGCGGGCGCCAACTGACGTCACGGTGCTCGCCATGGTCATCGCCTCCTATTCCGCGGTGGTGTACGGCCGCTTCCGGAACGCGAGCACTCTCGCTCTCCCCCTCGGGTGCGTGGCTGTGGCCGTGGCGCTATGGAATGCCCCGGCAACACGACACTCGGGCTCGTCCGCTAGCAGCGTCAGCGTCTTCCCGTCGTTGCCGGGGTTTCGAGGGCTCGAGTTCGGACCGCAGTTTCCGATGCGACCGGCTGTCGTCGTCGTGGTCTTCGCGGTTGTGTCGATCGCCGCGGTCGGCTATGTCCTGCAGGCCAGGCAGCGGATCCACCGCCTGCGCGACGAACACGAAGCCGCCACCGTCCGGGAGCTCGCACTCGAGCGAGCCCGCATCGCGACCGAGCTTCACGATGTCGTCACCCACAACGTCAGCGTCATGGTGGTACAGACCGGCGCGGCGAGAAAGGTTCTCGGCGACATCCCGCAGGACGCAACGAACGCGCTGCTGGCCGTCGAGGACAGCGGTCGAGCAGCCATGTCGGAACTGCGACACCTACTCGGCCTCCTCAGCCCGACGCCGTCGGCGACCGGCGAGCCGGCGAGCACCGACCGACCGGCTTCAGACCGGAAGCCTCAGCCAGACCTCGTACGGATCCACTCCCTCGTTGACCGTGTTCGAGCGACCGGCCTCCCCGTGCACCTCATCGAAGACGAACCGTTATTCTCCGTACCAGCCGGGGTGGCGCTGGCGGCTTACCGGGTCGTCCAGGAGGGATTGACGAATGTCATGAAGCACGCGCCCGGTGCGGCCACCAACGTCACAGTAACTAATCGAAACGGGTGCCTTCTCGTGGAAGTCGCAGACGAAGGCGACCCGACTACGGCTCGAAACACCAAACCAGCCAACGGCAGCGGACGCGGCCTGTTCGGGCTGCGTGAGCGAGTGGAGCTTTACGGAGGGGCGCTGGAGCACGGACCGCGGGCGAGCGGCGGGTGGTTGCTCCGGGCAAGGATCCCGACCGACGGGTCCGTCCGTCCGGCTCCTGTCGTTGGTGCCTCGCCGGTGCGACCTACGTGATGTCTTCAGCCCCCCGCGTCGTGATCGCGGACGACCAGGCCCTCGTCCGGGGCGGCTTCCGGATGATCCTCGGCGCAGCAGGCATCGACGTGGTGGCCGAAGCCGCCGACGGGACCCAGGCCGTGGCAGCGGTCTCAGAGCACCGTCCTGACGTCGTCTTGATGGACATACGAATGCCGGAAATGGACGGCATCGAGGCCACCAAGAAGATCCTGTCCGACCCATCGGCAGAACAGACGCGGATCATCATCCTCACGACGTTCGACCTCGACGAGTACGTGTACGCCGCACTGGCCGCTGGCGCAAGCGGCTTCCTTCTCAAAGAAGTCTCGCCCGAGCAACTGGTGGCGGCGGTGATGCTGGTCCGCTCCGGCGACGCTCTCCTTGCACCGTCGATCACCCGCCGACTTGTCGAGCGGTTCACCGCCCCGTTGGCCGAGCCGCCAGTCATCGCAGAGGGCGATCTGTCGATGTTGACGCCTCGGGAACTCGAGGTTCTGCGCCTTCTCGCCCGCGGACTGAGCAACTCCGAGCTCGCAGCCGAGCTGTACGTGAGCGAAGCGACCGCTAAGACCCATGTGGCGCACATTCTCACGAAGCTCAACCTGCGAGACCGCGTGCAGGCTGTCGTGGTCGCGTACAAGTCCGGCATCGTCCGGCCCGAAGGTAACCCGTAGTCCAACCCGAAGGCCGTGACGGTCGGCTCCGGGGCTCGAGTCGGGAAGAGAGGTCATTGACGGGTCCTTTCAGGTCCGTTGACGGGGCTGCATGAGTAGGTCGTCTCACGACACTGAATCGGAACTAGGTGGCGCGGATAATCGGGACGAATGACGCGAAGCTTTCAGGAGCCGAACCTGAGCGATCGACGGGACGCGCTTGGGCTGTCGGAGTCCCTACGTGATTTCGTGGTCTGCTTCGGACGCCTCTGGGCCCGCAGCCCATGAGTGAACGGCCAAACCGGTTGATCGGAGGTTCGGATCGCGAGTATTAACCGCTCGCGCCAACCCTCACCTGGAGACGACCTGAGGATTAGAACGTCGCGGGGTCTAGACGCAGGACGAAATTCTACTTGCCGATCCGACTGATGCGCCCGCGTTCGCCAATAGCCATTCATCCCTGCCCGGCCGTCCCGGTGGTGGTCCGAGTGGTGGTCCGGGTCAGGTGGCGCAGGTCCTCTCGACGTGGGAGGGCGTCGCAGCAGCCGACGCGCTGCTCGTCCAGGACGCGCAGTCGGTGCTCGCTCCCGGGGCGGTCCTACTCGCACTGCTTGCGATCGCGAGCGTCGCTGTCCTCGTCGGGCGTCGCCTTTCTGAGTACGCCCGACGCGTGGGGCTCTTGACGGCAGCTGGCGCCACCCCCGCCCTTGTGGCCGCCACCTTCTTGGTCGAGAACCTCGCGCTCGCCCTCTTTGCCGGCGCGGTCGGGATCGTGGCCGGAGAGCTCATCGCGCCGCTCCTCACCAACGCCGGCGCCGCGCTGATCGGGACCCCGGCGCGCCGGCATTCGGTGCGGTGAGCGCCATCGAGGTGCTCGGGATCGCGCTCTTGGTCGCCCTCGCCGCCACGCTCGTCCCCGCCATCCGTGCCGCCCGTACGAGCACCGTTCGCTCGCTCACCGAGGTCGCCCGCCCTCCCCACCGTGGAGGCGTCCTCGTCCGGCTGTCGAGGAGGCTGCCCACCTCGATGCTCTTCGGGCTACGCCTCGCACGCCGCCCCCGTCGGGCGCTGCTCAGCAGTGCGAACATGGCCGTGACGGTCACCGGCCCCGTGGTTGTGATCTCCTTCCATGCCACGGTGGTGAACAAGCTCTCTGGGGCTGCGAAGAGCGGTCTCGTCGCGGGGGGTTTGTCCGACCCGGTCGTGAACCGCGACCTCCGGATGCTCGGGGTGCTCACCGTCATGCTCGTCACCCTGGCGCTGCTCAACGCCATCTTCACGACGGTGGCCACAGTGCTCTACGCACGACGCGCCCCGGCGGTGATGCGGGCCATCGGGGCACCTGCTCGTCAGGTGAGGCTCGGCTTGATCGTCGCCCAGGTGATCTCGGCCCTCCCGGGGACGCTCGTCGGCGTCGGGCGCAGGCAGTCAAGCGGGGGGTACCCTTAGTTCGCTGGCCTGCTTGTCGCCGGGCTCCTGTGTCGCCGCTGGCGGCTACATCGACAACAACGATAGCGAACAGGAGCTGATCGAGACCCCGAGCGGCTCGACCTGATGCCTCCGGACAACAAGTCGGTCAGCTTCGGCTGGGGCATCCACCATGGACAACAGGCCGGCGTGGCGCGACGGCTTCACCCTGCGTGGCCTCGACCACCTCAACATCCACCTCTCCGCCGCGTAACTGGTTTGCACCTGACTTCGCGATAGGGATCGGCTTCGGAATCAAGCAGCATCCGCGGGTCTCCACGAGAAGTGGAGGACCATCGGATGATGACCGACGAGACCCGCGGGACGGACCGTGCAGGACGACGCGCCAAGCGGTTCTTGACCCCGCTGCAGAAGTACGAGATCTTCCTCCAGCTGGTGCGCCAGGAGGTGACCGTCATCGAGGCCGCCGAGGCCTGGCGGGTGGATCGGAGCGTGATCATGCGCATCCGCACCGTCGCCAAGGAAGGCGCTCTGGAGGCGCTCGCGAGGGCCCGTCCGGGGCGCCGCGCCAAGGAGCGGGACTTCGAGCTCGACGCCGCCCGGATCGACGCCGCCCGTCTTGGCGAGGCCCTGAAGGAGATGGCGGTCAAGTTGATGGTCATGGAGGGAAAAGGGCGCTGGGGCTGAGTGGCCGGGTCCCGCGCCGGGTGGACGCGGCCACCAAGGCCGCCCTATTGGGGCTCATCGACGACGCCACGGCGTCTGGCTGGAGCTTCGCTGGGGCGTGTCGGGAGCTCGAGCTCGCCGAGGTGCGGGCGTATCGCTGGAT